>DASXYJ010000192.1:0-27925 GCA_036502565.1 Gammaproteobacteria bacterium | reverse complement strand
GAACCCACACCCACCACCACCGCGTCCAGCTGGTGCTCCATCTGCTCCCAGATCTCCGGGCCCGTGGTCTCCTCGTGGGCCTTAGGGTTGTCGGGGTTGCCGAACTGGTTGACGAAGAACGCGCCCTGCTCCTCAGCGATGCGCTTGGCCATATCCTGGTAGTACTCCGGGTGGCCCTTGGCCACGTCGGAACGGGTCAGCACCACCTCCGCGCCCATGGCGCGCAGGTTGAAGATCTTCTCCTGGCTCATCTTGTCCGGGATCACCAGCACCAGTCGGTAGCCCTTCTGGGCTGCCGTCAGGGCCAATCCCAGGCCGGTGTTGCCGGCGGTGGCTTCCACGATGGTGGCGCCGGGCTTCAGGTCACCACGCTTCTCAGCCTGCTCGATCATGCTCATGCCGATGCGGTCCTTCACGGAACCGCCCGGGTTCATGAGCTCGAGCTTGACGAACAGCCGGCAGGGACCCGTGTCGATGTGGGTCAGCTCCAGCATCGGCGTCTTGCCGACCATCTCCAGCACGTTGGAATAGACGCGCATGCGGGCTCCGGACACTTGGCGAAGGCGCCATTTTACGGGAGTGACTACAATAAGCCCACTCATGGATACCCTCGCCGACGCATCACGCGCCGCCACAGCGCGCCTCACGGATAGCGACAGCCCGCAGCTGGACGCGGAACTACTGCTGGCCCATGTCCTGGGCGCGGACCGCAGCCATCTGCGTGCCCACCCCGAAGCCAGGCTGGATGCGTCACAGGCCCAGCGTTATGCGGAGCTGGTGGAAGCGCGCCGCCGTGGCGAGCCCATCGCTTACCTCACAGGTGAGCGTGAGTTCTGGTCACTGCGGCTGAAAGTCACGCCCGCGACCTTGATCCCACGTCCCGAGACAGAACTGCTGGTGGAGCAGGCCCTGGCGCTGATCCCAGCCGGCGCCGACTGGCAGATCGCGGACCTGGGCACCGGCAGCGGCGCCATCGCGCTCGCCATCGCCAAGGAACGGCCCCGCTGCCGCGTCAGCGCCGTGGACGTCAGCGCCGATGCGCTCGCGGTGGCGCGAGACAACGCCCAGCGGCTGCACATCGCCAACCTGGAGTTCCTGGAGGGCGATTGGTTCGCGCCGCTCGCGGCACGCCGCTTCCAGATGATCGTCTCCAACCCGCCTTACGTGAGCATCGGTGATCCGCATCTGGCGAAGGGTGACCTGCGCTTCGAACCGGCCCGGGCCCTCTCCTCCGGCGGCGACGGCCTGGAAGATATCCGCCGCATCGCCGCCAGCGCGCCTGCGCATCTCCAACCGGATGGGTACCTGTTGTTGGAACACGGTTTCGAGCAAGCCGCGTCGGTACGGGAGTTACTGCAGGGTTCGGGCTTCACGGACGCGCGCAGCGTGCGGGACCTCGGCAGCCACGAGCGCATCAGCCTCGGGCGACATGCAAAATCCGGTATGGCACGCTAGAATCCGCCAATCTTCCAGGAGGCTTCCATGATCATCCTCTCGACCAGCATGGGCGACATGACCATCGAACTGGACGCGGCCAAAGCGCCCGTCACCGTCAAGAACTTCCTGGGTTACGTGGAAGCCGGCTTCTACGACGGCACCATCTTCCACCGGGTGATCCCGGACTTCATGGTGCAGTGCGGCGGCTTCACGCCGGACATGGCGCAGAAGCAGGGCAACGCGCCCATCAAGAACGAGGCGGACAACGGCCTCTCCAACGAGCCCTATACCCTCGCCATGGCCCGCACCTCGGACATCAACAGCGCCACCAGCCAGTTCTTCATCAACCTGGCGGACAACGTGTTCCTGGACCACGGCAAGCGTGACTTCGGCTACGCGGTGTTCGGCAAGGTGGTGAAGGGCATGGACGTGGTGGATAAGATCGGCGCGGTGAAGACCGGCCGTGCCGGCGGCCATGCCGACGTGCCTCTGACTCCGGTGCTCATCAACAGCGCCCGCAAGGCCTGAGACGATTCATCCTCAAAAAAGCAAGCCGGCCACGAGGCCGGCTTTTTCTTTCCCGCCGGACGGGATCGCCTAGGGCGACACCAGCACCGGGAAGAAGGCCTTCAGGCCGGAGAAGATGAACTCGATACCGATGGAAGCCATGATGAGACCCATGATGCGGGTCACGATGTTGATGCCAGTGCGGCTCAAGAGGCGCGAGATCAAGGGCGAGAGGCGGAAAGCCGCCCACACGATGGCTGCCGTCACCGCGATGCCGCCGAACAGGATCACATACTGGCCGAACAAGGCGGGCTTGTGACCGTACAGGATCACGGTGCTGATGGCGCCGGGCCCTGCGGTCAGGGGGATGCCGATGGGCACCACCGCCACGTCCTCGCGCTCCACGGTCTCCTGGGCCTCCTCCTCGGTCTGCCGGGTGGCGTTCATCTTCGCCTGCAGCATGGACAGGGAGTTGTAGAGGATCAGGATGCCGCCGGCCACCTGGAAGGAGGCCACGCTGATGCCGAAGAAATCCAGGATGCGTTCGCCGGCCAAGAGCGCCACGCCCAGCACCACGCCCACGGTCACTGCCGCCATCAGCGCGGTGCGGTTGCGCTCCACGGCGGTCTGGTTATAGGTCAGGTTGATGAAGATGGGGATCACGCCGATGGGATTGAGGATCGCCACCAGGCCCGCGAAGAACTTGAGGTACTCGACCCACACGTGCATGGCCCATCTTGCGGGTTTGCCCACGCCCGTTCAATAGCTCCGGGTTAGAATCCCCCGTCATGACCGATCAAGACGCCGACTGGAGACTGCGCTACAGCCGACACCTGGCCCTGCCGGAGTTCGGCGCGCCGGCGCAGCAGGCGCTCGCTGCCGCCACCGTATTGGTGGTGGGTTTGGGCGGCCTGGGGTCTCCCGCGGCCCTCTACCTCGCCGCGGCCGGCATCGGCCGCCTGCTGCTCAATGACTTCGACAAGGTCGACCTCAGCAACCTGCAACGCCAGGTCCTGTACCGGGATAGCGACGTGGGCAAGCCCAAGACCCAAGCCGCCGCCGCGGCGCTCAAGCGCATCAACCCCGGCCCCGTGTTCGAACCACTGGAAGGCAGGTTGGATGAAGCGGCCCTGGCGCAGGTGATCCGGCGCTGCGACCTGGTATTGGACGGCAGCGACAACTTCGGTACCCGTTTCGCCGTGAACAAAGCCTGCGTGGCGGCGAACAAGCCCCTCGTCTCCGGTGCCGCCATCCGCTACCAAGGCCAACTGGCGGTGTTCGACGCCCGCGACACCGCGAGCCCCTGCTATGCCTGCCTCTACCAGGAGATGGGTGAGGAGCTGGAAGATTGCCAGCGCAACGGCGTGCTGGCGCCCCTCACCGGCGTCATCGGCAGCCTCATGGCGGTGGAAGCCCTGAAACTCCTCAGCGGCGTGGGCCGGCCCGTCGCTGGCAAGCTGCTGCGCTACGACGCTCTCACGGGTGAGACCCGCCATACCACCATCAACAAGGACCCGGCCTGCCCGGTGTGCGCGCGGCGATGAACGCCGCCGCCCGTCTCCAGGCCTACATGCTTGCGCACATCCCCTTGGTGGCGCAGATGCAGGTGCAGGTGGAGAGTGCGGATGCCGCGGGCTTGAGACTCACCGCACCCCTCGCCCCCAATATCAACCACGAGCAGAGCGCCTTCGGCGGCAGCCTGGCGAGCCTCATGACCCTCGCCTGCTGGGGTTATCTCTGGCTGCAGCTGGAGGAGCAGAAGGGGCTGCATATCGTGGTGAAGGAAGCCCAGCTGAGCTACCTCAAGCCCGTGACCACCACGCTGGATGCGCGTTGCACCCCGCCCGCGGATGAGGAGCTGCAGAGATTCCTGGAGACGCTGGCGCGGCGCGGCAAGGCGCGTCTCTCCCTCAAGGCCGAGGTGCTGCAGGACGGCGCCGTGGCCGCCGCCTACACCGGGAGCTTCGCCGTCTACCGCTCCTAGAGCGGGACCTCGAAGCTGCCGTAGAACTGGTTCTCGCCGCGCCTGTCGAAGCCATGGGCCAGCCCGAGCACGATGCGGACGTTCGCCAGGTAGAACAGGCTGAGATCCGAGACCCATTCGCTGCCCACGCTACGCGCATAGTGCGCAGGGCGCCCGCCCTGATCCCAGGTGCCGCCGACGTCGTAATACAGCCGCAACGAGAAGTCGTGCGCGCCGATGGGCGGAAGCCGCCAACCCGCCTCCGGCCGCCACAGCGGGATGCGCAAGCCGGCGCTGGCAAGGCGCATGCGCCGCCCGAGGTAGGTATCGGAGGGGTAGCCGGGGAAGGCGAAATCGCGGCGGTCGAACAGCAGCTCCGCCGCGGGCGTGCCGAAACCCGGATCCGTGGCCCCGCCCAGGCTGAAGGGCTGGATACCGTCCGTACCGTAGCCTTCCAGGTAACGCAGTGTCACCACCGCCTCGTCACCGGCGCGGATGTACTCGTTCCAGTCCATCCGGTAGGCGTTGCCGCGGAAGTCGCTGGCGAACACGTTGCTGCTCTCCGCCACGAAGGTGACGTTGCGTCCGTCGTTGGGGCTGATGGACACGGGCCAGTTCTGGTCGCTGTTCCAGTTGAAGGCGATGCCCGCGGCGGAATCCCGGGCGGGAAGCTCAGGCACACCGGCGTCGAAGCTGTCACGGTCGGCCTCACCAGCGGCACCGATGCTCAGGGTGAGGGTGCGCTCCAGCGACGGCCAGGGCAGCTGATACAGGCCCTGCAGCTTGTCCTCGCGGCGGACGCGCAACAGGGTGCGGTTGGAGTCGTCGGCGGTGTCTATGCTGTAGAGCCGCGCTGCCAGGAACTGCACGCGATCGGCATAGGTGTAGAGGAAGCTGCCTCCCACCAGGCCGTGCTCGAACTCATAGTTGATGTCCGCCGAGTACACGTGCACGCCCAACTGGTCCTGGCCGCTGGTCGCGGCGCCCACCAAGGCGTAGTTGTCGCTTGAGGCCGCCTCCGGCGTCCAATAGGCCGGCAGCAGGCTGGACCAGGGTGAGTACTCGCCCTGCTGGGCATCCACATGCGGCGCCGGCGGCAGCGTCACGTAGTCGCGATGCATGGGCGAGAGGCTCTCGCCCAGAGCCGAGCCCACCGGTAGGCGGTACAAGTCGTAGCCTTCCCCGGTGTAGCCCAGGTAGTAGATGTCGCCGTCCTTGCCGGTGGTGGGCGAGAAGGCGCCGGTATAGACGCGCGTGAGAGTGGTGATGGCCCCGCTGTCCCGCTGCACGCGGCGCAAGTTATAGACACTGCCCGCATCGGCCGTGAACAGCACCGCGGCGCCGTCCGGCGTGTATTCCGGATCCGCCACGTCGCCTACGTCCGCCGCCAGTACTTTCCACTGGTGCGTGCTGAGGGAGAACTCCTCGAGAGCCCAGCGTCGGCCCGGGCGCCACACCGTGGCTGCTATGTGCTCGCCGTCCGGCGACCAGTCGATACCGCCCAGGATCTCGCCATCCTCTCCAGCCCAGACGGTCTGCGGGTTCTCCCCCTCTCCGTCCAACAGCACCAGGCTGCTCTGCCCCAGCTCCTCATGGGCTGCGGCGATGCGGCTGCCGTCCGGCGACCAGGCACCGTAGTGGTAGCGGCCGCAGTGGGTGAGCCGGGTCACGTCGCCGGAATCCGGATCCACCTTATACAGGTCGAAGTTCAGGTAATACTCCCGGCACACCTCGGGCCGGGCCATGAGCAGGCCGGCCCTGGAGTTCCAGTCCAGGCGCGCGGGGCTGAAGGTATCCGCCAGCGCACGGCTGCCCTTCCCGGGTTCCCAGACCATCACCTCCGGGTGCTGGTGCCAGTCATCCCGGACATAGAACACGCGCCCATCCGCGGCAGCGCGCGGCGAGGCGGTGCCGTAGCCATGTTGAGTCAGGCGCTCACCTTCGCGCCGAGGCGCGCCGGCAGGATACGGTGCGGTGCCGTAGCGCTTCTGCAGGTAATCGGTGAACTTGGGCCAGGCATCCGGCACGTCATCACCGTTGAAGGCGCCCTCCATGTTCCAGCCCACCTGGAACGGGATCAGGTTGTCGTTGTAGTCATTCACCAAGGCCTGGATGGCCGCCTTGCCATAGGCCTGTTCCGCGAACTGGTAGAAGTTCACGCCATACAGGTAAGGCAGCGTCCCACCCGGCCACTGGGTGACGCCGGCCATGGTCACCTGGGACCAGGGGCGCACCCCGCGCTGCACTTCGGCGCGCATGTACATGGCGTAGAGACTGCTCTGTCCACGGCCCACGCCGGCTGCGGCATCGGTCTCGTCATAGACCGCGAGACCTTCCACCAGCATGGTGGGGTTGAAGATGCCGGGGAACAGATAGGGATGGCGGCCGAACACGTAGTGGCGCAGCGCCCCCGGCACCCCGCTCACCTGGTCGAGCTGCAACACATGAGTGTACTCGTGGGTGATCAGCAGCCGGAACCAGTCGTCGAAGTCCTCGAGGCTATCCACGTCGTCCGGCGGGCTCACGAACAGCTGCACGTTGTCGCGCGGGAACGGCGTGGTGAGGCCGTTGGGCAGGTCGATGTGGTCGGTGAGCACCAGCTGGACCTTCTGCTCCGGCGTCCAGTTGAGCCAGGGATCCAGGCGTGCGGCGGCCTGCTCAGCCACGTCCAGCATGTGCTGGGCGAGCTTCTCCTCACCGTCGTGGTAGCTCAGGATGAAATGGCTGCTCTCCAGGGTCTGCCAGTGCAGGCCGGGGTCCAGGGCCGACGCCGAAGCTGCGAAGACGAGCGCGCATAGCGCCGCGATCAGGCCGGATACGCGTGCGATCCTCTGCATGGACGTGGTCTCCTCGACGCTACGTGTCAGCGGCAATAGGCGGGCCGCAGGGCAGGCTCCAGCATACTGCACATGATGGCGGCTGCCGCCGGCTCCATCCTGAAGCGTGGGCTATAGCCGGCGGTGGCGGCGGAGTTTGCGCCGGCCTGACCTGCGAGCCAGGTGGCATCCAGGACCTTCGCGGGTCCCTCGACGGGATAGTCCACCATCACCAGGCTAGGGTAGCGTTGCAGGCGTCCTTCCGAATCGCGGAAGCCGCGCATCCTGATGCCGTCCGTATCCGGGGCGGCCTGATCGTCGCCGAAGCCCCAGAACCCGCCACTCAGTGTCGAGTCGCCATACATGTTGCCCAGCGCCAAGGAGAAAGCCCGCTGGCGGTTATAGAAGCCCCCGAGGTCGTCGGCTTGAGAAGGATCATGCAGATATACCAGGAACACGCTGCCGGGATAGGGATGCGGCACGCTGGCGGCGATGGCGGCCAACAAGCGTTCCTCGGCGCGGTACGATCTCACCCATGCATCCCGCTGATGTTCCCCCACCAGCACGGTATAACCCGCCAAGCCCATGATCAGCAGGATCAGCACAGCCTTGTGCAGGCGCCTCTCCAGCAAAGCCAGCGACACCACCGCCAGCGCGGTATAGGCGAACATGCCGCAAGCCAGCATGGTGCGGGCCGCATTGAAGCGCACCGTGCTGACGGAGTACGGCAGGTAGGACAACAGGGCGAGCATGAGGAGCCCCGTGACCGTCACCGCCAGATGGCGCCGATCCTGTGCGGTCCATGCCTGTGCCGGCACATTCCTCCGCGCAGCCCTGGCAGCCGCGGGATACGCCATGACGGCCAGCGCCAGGATCGGCAGGAGATATATGGCTTTCCGGTCCGTGAACATCGCAGGTATGGAATCGCACAAGTGGCGAAGCACCCACCCATATCCCGACACCGCCTCGGCCACATGCACGTCCATCACCCTGGAGTTGCGCCCCGCACCCAGGTTCAGGAGGTACCAATAGATGCCGCCCACCACGACCACTGATGCCCCGACCTTGAGCAGGAATGAGACCGGTGGGCGCCCGCCGCCGAGCCAGCGTAGCAGCCAGGCACCCACCGGCACGCCCAGCATCAGCGGCAGGAAAGCCGGGTAGGTGAACGCCGATACCAGCTGTAGTACGACGGTCATGGCCAGGTGACGGCCGCGGCGGTCATCCAGGTACTGGATGGCGCAGACGCAGCTGCCGAGCGCCGCAGCCAAGCTGAACTGCAGCCCCATGGACCCTACCCAGAAATAACTGCGGTCCGCGCTGTGGAACAGGCCGATCAAGCCGGCAGCCAGGGCGATGATCTCGCGGCCGGGGAGCAGGCGCCTGACGATCTCATAGAAGAAGACGGCGTGCAGCAGCATCAGCACCAGGATGACGCACTGGATGCCGACGAAGCTGCCCGGGGCGAGCCGCATGCCCACGCGGATGGGAAGGCTGCCGAAGACGCGGATCAGATCAGGCCGCAGCAGCCCGCCACCCATCTGGATCCAGCCATCGTTGGCCGGGCCGATGTTGAAACCCTGGGGCAGCCACACCGCTATGGCCGTCAGCAGCAACAACGTATAGGGATGGGACAGGAGATCCGTCACACGCCGCAGTCCGTGGACATCCCAGGCGTGCTTCGTCAACGGTGCTCGCACAGACCCATCCCCATGTTGCACGTCTCACCCCAGCGGTGTTCGACCCGAGCTTGCTAGTGTCTCGCGGGACTGCGCGGAAGCGCGAATTCACCGGCGAACAGCGACTCTACATCCACCAAGTCGAAACTATAGCGCCGGCCGCAGAACTCGCAATCCACGTCCACGCTGCCGTGCTCCTTGAGGATGGACTGCACCTCGTCGTGGCCCAATCCGCGCAAGGTGTCCTCGATGCGTTCCCGGGAGCAGCGGCAACGGAAGGCCACCGGCGCGCCGTCGAACAGGCGCACGTCGTCCTCGTTGTAGAGCCGGTGCAGGATCTCCTGGGCCGAGAGCCCGGCGAGTTCCGCCTGCTTCAGGGTGTCGGACAGCACCGTGACGTGCTGCCAGGAATCCCTATCGCCCTGCTTGTCCGGCAGCATCTGCAGCAGGAAGCCCGAGGCGCTGGCGTCGCCGGCGGTGAGCCAGAGGCGCGTGGCCAACTGCTCGGAGCGCGCGAAGTAGCTCTCCAGGGAACTGGACAGGGAGTCGCCCTCCAGCGGCACGATGCTCTGGTAACGCTCGGCCTTGCCACTCTGCTCGATGGTCATCACCAGGCGCCCATCGCCGATGAGCTCGCGGAAGCTGGCTGCCGGAGGCTCGCCGTGCCAGCGCGCGAGACCGCGCAGGTTAAGGTCGCTGGTGCACTGCACCACCAGGAGGTGCACGGGACCCGTGCCCTGGACCTGCAGGGTGATGTTGCCGTCGAACTTGAGCGTCGCCGAGAGCAATGCCACGGCAGCCATGGCTTCGCCCAGCAGGCCACGCACCGGCGCCGGGTAGTCCTGGCGTTCCAGCGCGGCGCGCCAGGTGGCGTCGAGGTGCACGTGACGGCCCTGCACCGGCAGGCGCTCGAAGATGAACCGTCTCAGGGTGTCGTGTTCGCTCATTTCCATCCGTAGTCTCGGGAGTGGGGAACATCCCGATATAGGGGCGGAGGCCCCTGCTTTCAATGTTGCCAGAGATACCGTTCCTGGCCCAATCATCCCCGGCCTCGCCGTCCTGGCTCGGCGTTCCGCCGGGCCGGAATGCTACCGGCATTCCGGCTAAATCACCGGCTTCACCCTTTAAGCTTCTTAAGCAGCAAGTCGTTCACCTGGGCCGGATTGCCCTTGCCCTTGGTGGCCTTCATGACCTGGCCCACGAAGAAGGCGAACAGCTTGTCCTTGCCGGAGCGGTAGTCGGCGAGCTGGCCGGGATTGGCGGCCAGCACCTCGTCGATGACCTTCTCGATGGCGCCGCTGTCGGTGATCTGCTTCAGGCCCTTCTTCTCGATGATGGCATCGGCATCACCTTCGCCGGCCCACATGGCCTCGAAGACTTCCTTGGCGATCTTGCCGGAGATGGTGTTGTCATGGATGCGCTTGAGCATGCCGGCCAGCAGCACGGCGCTCACCGGGCTCGCGGCGATCTCCTTGCCATCCTTGTTGAGCGCCGCGGAGAATTCACCCATCACCCAGTTGGCGGCGAGCTTGCCCTCGACCTTGCTCTCCTTCACCACCGCCTCGTAGAAGTCGGCGAGGTCGCGGCCGCCGGTAAGCAGGCCCGCGTCGTAGGCCTGGAGGCCGTAGCTCGCCATGAAGCGCTGCTTCTTGGCGTCCGGCAGCTCCGGCAGCGTGGCCTTCACCTGGGCGATGAGCTCAGGCGAGATGTCCAGCGGCAACAGGTCCGGGTCCGGGAAGTAGCGGTAGTCGTTGGCCTCTTCCTTGGCGCGCATGGAGCGGGTCTCGTCCTTGTCGGAGTCGTAGAGCCGCGTCTCCTGCACTACCTTGCCGCCGCCCTCGATGAGCTCGATCTGGCGGGCCACCTCGTAGTTGATGGCCTTCTCCACGAAACGGAAGGAGTTGATGTTCTTGAGCTCGGCGCGGGTGCCGAACTTAGGCTCACCCTTGCGCCGCACCGAGACGTTGGCGTCGCAGCGGAACGAGCCTTCCTGCATGTTGCCGTCGCAGATCTCGAGGTAGGTGACCAGGCTGTGCAGCTTCTTGAGGTAGGCCACCGCCTCCTTGGGCGAGCGCATATCCGGCTCGGAGACGATCTCCAGCAGCGGCGTGCCGGCGCGGTTCAGGTCCACCGCGGTCTGCTTGCCGAAACCCTCGTGTAGCGACTTGCCGGCGTCCTCTTCCAGGTGCGCGCGGGTGATGCCGATGCGCTTCACCGTGCCATCGTCCAGCTCGATATCGAGATGGCCCTTGGCCACCACCGGAAGCTCGTACTGGCTGATCTGGTAGCCCTTGGGGAGATCCGGGTAGAAGTAGTTCTTGCGCGCGAATACCGAGCGCTCGGCCACCGTGGCGGAGACCGCCAGGCCGAACTTCACGGCCATGCGCGCGGCTTCCTTGTTCATCACCGGCAGCACGCCCGGATACGCCAGGTCCACCAGGCAGGCCTGGCTGTTGGGCAGTGCGCCGAATTCCGTAGACGCGCCGGAGAACAGCTTGCTCTTGGTGAGCAGCTGGGTGTGGACTTCGAGTCCGATGACGGTTTCCCATTCCATATATCTACATCTCTCTAGAATTTATCGTATGCAGCCAAAAATGAGCGATTTTGGCCTTTGGCTCGGCGCGGACGGCCGAGGAACCCGGACCGTACTTTTGGTGTACGTGAGGATTCCGAGGTCGGCCGCAACAACGCCAAAGGACAAAAGATCCATTTTTAGCGGTCAGCCGTAGTTCTTCGGCAGACGGAGGTGCCAGTCCGTCTCCTTCTGGTACTGATGGGACGCCGCCAGCAGGCGCGACTCGTCGAAGTAGTTGCCGATGAGCTGCAGGCCCACCGGCAGGCCGTCCACGAAGCCCGCCGGGATGGAGATGCCCGGCAGGCCCGCCAGGTTTACGCCGTTGGCGTAGATGTCGTTCAGGTACATGGTCACCGGATCGTCGGTCTTCTCCCCCAGCTTGAAGGCGGGGGTCGGTGTCGTAGGCCCCATGATCAAGTCCACCTGCTTGAAGGCCTCGATGAAGTCCTGGCGGATCAGGCTGCGGGTCTTCTGCGCCTTGATGTAATAGGCGTCGTAGTAGCCCGCCGACAGCACGTAGGTGCCGGTCATGATGCGGCGCTTCACCTCGGCGCCGAAGCCCTCGCCACGGCTGCGCATGTAGAGGTCGGTGAGGTCCACCGGGTCCTTGCAGCGGTAGCCATAGCGCACGCCGTCGAAGCGCGCCAGGTTGGAGGAGCACTCCGCCGGGGCCACCACATAATAGGTGGGCACCGAGAGCATGAAGTTGGGCAGGCTCACGTCCTTCACCACGGCGCCAAGCTTCTCGTAGACCTTGATGGCGGCGCGCACCGCCTCCGCGACCTTGGGATCGAGGCCCTTGTCGAAGAACTCCTGGGGTACGCCGATGCGCAGGCCTTTCATGGAGAGGCTGAGCTCAGCCGTGTAGTCCGGCACCGGCCGGTCCACGCTGGTGGAGTCGCGTTCGTCATAACCGGCCATGACCTGCAGGATCATGGCGGCGTCTTCCGCCGAGTAGGTGATGATGCCGGCCTGGTCCAGGCTCGAGGCGAAGGCCACGATGCCGTAGCGCGAGACGCGCCCGTAGGTGGGCTTGATGCCCGTGGTGTTGGTGAGGGCTGCCGGCTGGCGGATGGAGCCGCCGGTATCGGTGGCGGTGGCGGCCGGTGCCAGGCGCGCGGCGACCAGGGCCGCGGAGCCGCCGGAGGAGCCGCCGGGCACCCGGGTCTCGTCCCAAGGGTTCTTCACCGGACCGTAGTAGCTGGTCTCGTTGGAGGAGCCCATGGCGAACTCGTCCATGTTGGCCTTGCCCAAGAGGACCATGCCGGCGCGCTTCATGCGCTCCACCACCGTAGCGTCGTAGGGCGCCACGAAGTTGTCGAGCATCTTGGAGCCGCAGCTGGTCTTCACGCCGCTGGTGCAGAAGATGTCCTTGTGCACCATGGGCACGCCGGTGAGCGGGTCGCCGCGCCCGGCGGCGATCTCCAGGTCGGCGCTGCGCGCCTCCTGCAGGGCCTGCTCCTTGAGTACGGTGATGAAGGCGTTGAGCCGGGGGTTGAAGCGCTCGATGCGCTCCAGGAAGACCTTGGTCAGTTCCTCGCTGGAGACCTTGCGGGCCTTCAGGTCGCGCGCCATCTCGGCGATAGACTTGGTATGTAACATGTTCTTGTCCCTAAGGCCGGCGCCCTCAGGGAGCGCGGCCCGACATTCGGTTATTCGACGACTGGTCTATTCGACCACTCGGGGCACCAGGTACAGCCCGGCTTCCGATTGGGGGGCATTGGCCTGATAGCGATCCCGGTCCACCTGTTCCGTGACGCGGTCCTCACGCATGCGTTGCGGCACGCCCACCAGGGGATGGGCCATGGGCTGGACCTGGGCGGTATCGGCCTGGTCCAGTTGAGCCACGAACTCCAGGATGCTGGAGAGGTTCTTTGCATAAGCCGGGATGTCCTGCTCGGCTATGGCCAGCCGTGCGAGACGGGCGATGGACTTCACGTCGTCCGGGGTGAGGGACATGGTCGCTCCGGGGAAAAACTTGCGGAAATCCAGTGGATTATCGCATAAAGCTGCTTGCCGCCGGAGCCCCCCATTGTTAAAGTAATCCGCTCGTCTGTCCCGGTATCCCCAAGAAAAACCATGTTCAAGAGCCTCCGCGGATTCTTCTCTACCGACCTGTCCATCGACTTAGGCACCGCCAACACGCTCATCTACATGCGTGGCAAGGGCATCATCCTGAGTGAACCCTCGGTGGTGGCCATCCGCGAGGAACCGGGTCGCGGCAACAAGGTCATCGAGGCTTACGGCCAGGATGCCAAGCGCATGCTGGGCCGCACGCCGGGCAACATCGTCGCCATCCGCCCCATGAAGGACGGCGTGATCGCCGACTTCACCATCACCGAACAGATGCTGAAGCACTTCATCAAGAAGGCGCACGGCAACCGCTATTTCCGCCCCACCCCGCGCGTGCTGGTGTGCGTCCCCTACGGCGCCACCCAGGTGGAACGCCGCGCCATCCGCGAGTCCGCGGCCGGTGCCGGCGCGCGCAAGGTGTACCTGATCGAGGAACCCATGGCCGCCGCCATCGGCGCCGGCCTGCCGGTGCACGAGGCCAAGGGCTCCATGGTGCTGGACATCGGCGGCGGCACCTCCGAGGTGGCCGTGATCTCCCTGAACGGCATCGTCTACGCCGCCTCCGCCCGCATCGGCGGCGACCGCTTCGACGAGGCCATCATCAACTACATCCGCCGCAACTACGGCATCCTCATCGGCGAGGCCACCGCCGAGCGCGTCAAGCACGAGATCGGCTGCGCCTATCCCGGCAAGGAACTGCTGGAGATGGACGTGAAGGGCCGCAACCTCTCGGAAGGCGTGCCGCGCAGCTTCACCCTGAACAGCAACGAGGTGCTGGAGGCGCTGCAAGAGCCCCTGGCCGGCATCGTCGGCGCGGTGAAGCACGCCCTGGAGCAGACCCCGCCGGAGCTGGGCTCAGACGTGGCCACCAACGGCATCGTCCTGACCGGCGGCGGCGCCCTGCTGCGCGACATCGACCGCCTGCTGCGTGAAGAGACCGGCCTGCCGGTGCTGATCGCTGACGACCCGCTGACCTGCGTGGCCCGCGGCGGCGGCAAGGTGCTGGAACTCATCGACGAGTACGGTGCCGAGACCTTCGCGGTCGAATAAGCCCCCTCTCCAGGCCCGCCGGCTGTTGCGGGCTGGCCCTAAGGGCCTCACACTAGCGCATCCTTATATATGCGGCGGTCTGAGGCCCCAGGTGAACCTCCTTCCCCCGAACGACTGCCCGCCGCCCGAGGCGCCTTGAGTGGCCGTCTTCCGCCGCCAACGCTCGCCGCAACTCTTCTCCAGCCGCCCTGCCGGCGCGCTGCGCACGCTCCTCATGATCTGCATGAGCATCATGCTCATGGTCTACGACCACCAGACCGGTCGCATGAAGCAGGTCCACGCCGCCCTCGCCACCGTGGTGTGGCCGGTGCAGGTCATCGTGGACGCGCCGCATTCGCTGCTGGTGTGGGCGAGCGACAAGCTCGCAACCCACCGCTCGTTGGTGGCGGAGAACTCCCAGCTCAAGACCCAGGTGATGCAGCAGGACGCCGCGCTGCAGCAGTTCGCAGCTCTGCAGCAGGAGAACCAGCGCCTGCGCGACCTGATGCAGGCGGCCAGCCAGATATCCGGGCGTGTCAGCGAGGCCACCATCCTCTCCGCGGCCCTGGACCCCTTCCGCCACCTGGTGGTGATCGACAAGGGCACCCACGACGGTGTCTACGAGGGCCAGACGGTGCTGGATGCCTACGGCGTCGTGGGTCAGGTGACCCGCGCCGACCCCCTGGCCTCCGAGGTGGCCCTGGTCAGCGATCCCGGCCAAGCCATCCAGGTGGAAGTGAACCGCACCGGCTTGCGCACCCTTGCGGTGGGCAATGCCGAACTCACCCAGCTCACCCTGCCCTATGTCACCAACAGCGCCGACATCAAGGAAGGCGACCTGGTGGTGACCTCGGGCCTCGGCGGCCATTACCCACCGGGCTATCCGGTGGGTTACATCACCAAATTCGAACGTGATCCGGCGGAACCCTTCGCTCATGTCACTGCCAGGACCGCGGCCGACCTCAACCGCGGCCGCGAGGTGCTGTTGTTCTGGCCCTCGCAGCCGCTGCCGCAGGTCGAGTTGACGCCCAAACCCACTCCCGTCATCAAGACCAAGAAGAAGAAATAGATGCGGGAACTCTCGGCACCGCGGGGGATCTGGGTCATCGCCGCCAGCTATGTGTTGGCACTGGCCCTCACCATCTGGCCGCTGCCCACCTGGGCTGAGGTCTTCCGTCCCACCTGGGTGCCGCTGGTCACGATCTATTGGTGCCTGTGGCTGCCGGAGCGGGTGGGCGTGATCATCGCCTTCCTCGCGGGACTCCTGGTGGACACGCTCTCCGGCACGCTCCTGGGCGAACACGCCCTGGCGCTGGTGCTGGTGGCCTGGGCCTCGCTGTGGATGCACCTGCAGGTGCGGGTGTTCCCCTGGTGGCAGCAGTGCGTGGTGGTGGCGCTGGTACTGGGGCTGAATGCCTTCGTGCTGTTCTGGGTGGACGGCATGCTCGGTTACCGTCTCGGCGCCGGCATGCGCATCGTGCCGATACTGGTGAGCGCCGCCATCTGGCCCTGGGTCCTGCAGGTGCTGAGCCGCGCCCACCAGCGCTACCACGTGGGCTGACGCCGCAGATACATGGCCCGCATCCGCATCCGCAACGAATGGCTGGAACAGTACCTGTTCCGGGTGCGCGCCTTGGTGGTGGGCGTGATCGCGCTGCTGCTGTTCCTGGTGGTGGCGGGACGCCTGGTCTACCTGCAGGTCATCAACTACAGCCACTTCGCCAGCCTCGCGGAAGGCAACCGGCTGCGCGCCGAACCGGTGCAGGCCCCGCGCGGGCTCATCTTCGACCGCAACGGCGTGCCGCTCGCCGAGAACAAACCCAGCTACGAACTCGACGTGGTGCCGGAACAGACACCTGACCTGCAGAGCACGCTGGATGCCATCGGCAAGATCGTGACGCTGCGTCCGGGTGACTTGAAGCGGTTCCACGAACTGCTGAAGAACAAGCATCCCTTCCAGCCGCTGCCGCTGCGCACCGGCCTCTCGGACCAGGAGATCGCGCAGTTCGCCGCGGTGCGCCAGAACTTCCCGGGTGTCGACATCAGCGCCACCCTGGAGCGCTTCTATCCGCAGGGCCAGCTCACCGCCGCGGTGGTGGGCTACACCGGCCTCGTCAGCCCCGAGGAACTCCAGCAACTGGATCCCGAGCAGTACATCAGCACTTCGCAGATCGGCAAGACCGGAGTGGAAGCCGCCTACGAGAAGCTGCTGCATGGCTCCGTGGGTGTGCGGCAGATGGAGACCACCGCCGAGGGACGGCCGGTGCGTCCGGTGGGCTACACGCCGCCGGTGCCGGGCAGCGACCTCTATCTCTCCATCGACATCCGCCTGCAACAGGCGGCGGAGAAGGCGCTGGGCGACAACTACGGCGCGGTGGTGGCCATCGACCCCAACGACGGCGAGATCCTGGCGCTGGTCAGCAAACCGAGCTTCGACCCCAACCTGTTCGTGGGCGGCATCGAGGCGGATGACTACGAGGCGCTGCAGACCGACCCGTCGCAACCGCTCTTCAATCGCGCGCTGCGCGGCCAGTATCCGCCCGGCTCGACCGTGAAGCCCTTCCTCGGACTCGCCGCGCTCAACTATGGCGTGGTGACGCCCTTCACCAGCCTGGAATGTCCGGGCTACTTCTACCTCCCCGGCAACCCGAATCCCTACCGCGACTGGCGCAAGGGCGGTCACGGCGAGACCAACCTCACCAAGGCGATCCAACAGTCCTGCGACGTGTACTTCTACACCGTGTCGCTGAAGCTCGGCATCGACCACGTGCACGACTTCCTCACCCAGTTCGGCCTCGGCGAACCGCCGCCGGTGGACCTGGTGGGCGCGCTCAACGGCGTGATCCCCTCGCCGGAGTGGAAGCGCCGCACCATGCGCAAGCCCTGGTACCTGGGCGAGACCGTCATCACTGGCATCGGCCAGGGCTACATGCTGGTGACGCCGCTGCAACTCGCCTCCGCCACCGCCACCCTCGCCGCCCGCGGCCAGCGCTTCGCGCCCCACGTGCTGCACTCGGAAGGCGACCCGCTCTCGGGCGTCATCAGCGACACCGCGCCCCAGGCGCTGCCCGCGGTACAGGAGAGCTATCCCAATGCCTGGGATATCGTCATCAATGCGATGCATCTCGTGACCCAGCCGGGCGGCACCGCCTCGGTCGCGAGCGCCGGCGCCAAGTATCCCTTCGCCGGCAAGACCGGCACCGCCCAGGTGCATGCCAAGCGCCTCGGCATCATGGGTGAGGAAGAAGAGGATTCCTTCCCCAAGGAACTGCGTGACCACGCCTGGTTCATCGCCTTCGGTCCCGAACAGGCGCCGCGCATCGCCATCGCGGTGCTGGTGGAGCACGGCGGCGGTGGCGGCGCGGTGGCGGCCCCGGTGGCGCGCCAGGTGATGGACGCGTATCTTCTGGATGCGACCCCAGCCACCCCCGCGAAACCATGAGCCGCCTCCCTTCCAGCTCCGGTTACCAATCCAGCGGCGAACTCAGCCTCGGCGAGCAGCTGCTGCGCCGCCTGAACCTGGACGGCCCGCTGCTGGTGGCGATCTTCATGCTCTGCGGCATCGGCCTCGTCATCCTGTACGGCGCCGCCGGCGAGGACGTGGAGACCGTCTACCGCCAGGCCTTGCGGCTGGCGCTCTCCTTCGGCGTGATGCTGGTGGTGGCGCAGATCTCGCCGCAGTTCCTGCGCCTCTGGGCGCCGTGGCTGTTCGCCGCCGGGCTGGTGCTGCTGATGCTGACGCTGCACTCCGGCCACATCGGCCGTGGCGCACAGCGCTGGCTGAGCCTCGGCGTGGTGCGCTTCCAGCCTTCCGAGATCATGAAGATCGCCGTGCCGATGATGGTGGGCTGGTACCTACACGACAAGCCGCTGCCGCCGGACTGGCGCCAGCTGCCGGTGCTCGGCCTCATCGTGGCGGTACCGATGGCGCTCATCGCCGTGCAACCCGACCTCGGCACCGCCATCCTCATCATGAGCGCAGGGGCCTTCGGCATCTTCCTGGCCGGCCTGCGCTGGCGGGTGATCCTCATCATGGTGGCGCTGCTTGCCATCGGCACGCCCATCCTCTGGCACTTCATGCACACCTACCAGCGGGAACGGGTGCTCACTTTCCTCAACCCGCAGCGTGACCCGCTGGGGGCCGGCTACCACATCATCCAGTCGGAGATCGCCATCGGCTCCGGCGGCGTGTTCGGCAAGGGCTGGCTGCACGGCACCCAATCGCAGCTGGACTTCCTGCCGGAGAGCTCCACGGACTTCATCTTCGCGGTGCTGGGCGAGGAGTTCGGCTTCATCGGCGCGCTGGTGCTCATCGGCGTGTATGCCTTCATCGTGGGCCGCTCGCTGTTCATCGCCATCCGCGCCCAGGATACCTTCGCCCGCCTCACTGCCGGCAGCCTGACCATGGCCTTCTTCACCTACGTGTTCATCAACAGCGGCATGGTCTCCGGCATCGTGCCGGTGGTGGGGGTGCCTCTGCCGCTCGTCAGCTACGGCGGCACCTCCATGGTGACCCTCATGGCAGGATTCGGTATCCTCATGAGCATCCACTCGCACCGGAAACTCGTCTCATCGTGACACGGCAACTCCGGTATCTCGGCCTCTTCCCCCTGCTGCTGCTCGCGGCCTGCGCCAACCACCCCGTCTCTCCCAACAAGTCCGGCCCCAGCCTGGCGCCGGGCGGCGTCACGGGCTACGCCTCGCGGCCCGAGGTGCAGCAGTTCATGGACAAGGTGGTGCAGAAGGACGGCTTCGATCCGGCCTGGGTGCAGCATGCCTTCCAGGGCGCCCAGAAGCGCCAGAGCATCATCGATGCCATGACCCGTCCGGCGGAATCCAAGCCTTGGTTCCAGTACCGGGACATCTTCGTCACCGACAACCGCATCAACGGCGGCGTGGCGTTCTGGGACCAGCATGCCCAGGTCCTGCAGCAGGCCGAGGCGAAGTACGGCGTGCCCGCCGACATCGTGCTGGCTATCATCGGCGTGGAAAGCTTCTACGGTAAGCAGCACGGCGGCTACCCGGTCATGGACGCCATCACCACCCTGTCCTTCGACTATCCCAACCGCCAGACCTTCTTCCAGACGGAGCTGGAGCAGTTCCTGGTACTGTGCCGGGAACAGGGCTTCGATCCGCTGAAACCCATGGGCTCCTATGCCGGCGCCATGGGCGCGCCGCAGTTCATGCCGGACAGCTATCGCACCTATGCCGTGGATTTCGACGGCGACGGCAAGCGCGACATCTGGGACAACTGGCCCGACATCGTCGGCAGCGTCGCCAACTACTTCCACATGCACGGCTGGCAGCAGAACGGCCTCACCGTCGTGCCCGCCGGCGCGCCGAAGGACGCCATGCTGCCCACCTCCACTCCCACCACCGTCAAGGCGCTGCGCCAGCTCGGGGTGGTGGTGAGCGACGGCATCAGCGACGACTCCGAGGCAGTGCTGATCGGTCTGCAGCAGCAGGACGGCATCGAGTATTGGGTCGGCCTGCACAACTTCCGGGTCATCACCCAGTACAACAAGAGCCCGCTCTACGCAATGGCGGTGATCCAGCTCGCCAACGCCATCTCCCAGAAGCGCGCGGTGGAAGGCCATGAAGCTCCGCCGTAATCGGTTTTTCTTGCTCGCTTCTGTCCTTGCCATCACCGCCTGCGGTCAGTTCCCGCAGAAGCAGCAGCAGGACAACAAACCCTGGAACCCGCCAGGCACCGACTTGCCGGCCACGACGCCGGCACCCGCGCATAAAGGCGACTACGGCCCCGACCATCCGGTGGACGTGTCCAACGTGAAGGACGCGGTGCCCACCGATGTCACCCCCAGCAAGACCGGCAATCCCACCAGCTACACGGTACTGGGCCAGACCTACACCCTGGTCCCCGCCTGCAAGGGCTACCACGACCGCGGCATCGCCTCCTGGTATGGCCTGCAGTTCCATGGCGCGCGCACCTCGGATGGCGAGACCTACGACATGTACGCCATGACCGCCGCCAACAAGGTGGTCCCGATCCCCTGCTACGCCCGGGTCACCAACCTCAAGAACGGCAAGAGCGTCGTGGTCAAAATCAATGATCGCGGCCCGTTCGTCGCCAACCGCCTCATCGATCTCTCCTATGCCGCCGCCTCCAAACTCGACATGCTGGGTAACGGCACCGCGCTGGTAGACGTGACGGCCGTCGGCCCCGGCGACCTGCCGCCGCCTGCCAATACCGTGCCCGCCGCTGCCAGCGCCGCCGCCGCGGTGGTGGCTGCGCCGCCAGGGTCCACCTCGCTGCCGGCCATGCCTTCCCGCGCGGCCGCCAACGGCGCGCCTCAGATGTTCCTGCAGGTGGGCGCCTTCGGCTCGCGGAGCAACGCCGATAATGCGGTAGCCAAGCTGGCTGCCGCAGGCGTGGCTCATGCCTTCGTGCAGACCGTCGGCGAAGCCAACCGTACCCTCTACAAGGTCCGCATCGGTCCGCTGGCGGACGTGGACTCCGTGGATGCCCTCACCGCCAAGCTCAGGGACCTGGGGTTCGGCGACAGCCAGATCGTCATCCCCTGACTTGCCTGCACTGCAGGGCTTCCCGCGAACGGGTAAAATCCGTCGTCATCCGCGCCTGAACTCGCGGCCGCTTATGTCAATCCGTCGCACCACGAGGTGTAAGTTGAAGTCGCTCCTCGCCTGCCTGCTGTTCTGCCTCGCCACCGCTGCCGACGCGTTGCCCATCCCCGCGCCGCCGCAGTTCCCCGCCAAGAGCTACGTGCTCATGGACGCGCACAGCGGCCAGATCATCGCGGCATCCAACGCCGACGCGCACCGCGAACCGGCCAGCCTCACCAAGCTCATGACCGCCTACGTGGTGTTCAATGCGCTGCGCGACGGCGTGCTGCACCTCGACGACACCGCACCTATCAGCGAGCGCGCCTGGCGCATGGGCGGTTCGCGCACTTACGCCAAGCTCGGCACCCAGATGCCGGTGGATGACCTGTTGCAGGGCATGATCGTGCAGTCCGGCAACGACGCCGCCGTGGCGCTGGCGGAGCGCGTGGGCGGCACCGAAGACGCCTTCGTGCAGATCATGAACCAGTACGCCCAGAAGCTGGGCATGGACGACACCCACTACGTGGACGCCTCCGGACTCACCGCAGACAAGAACCACTACATGAGCGCGCGCGACCTGGCCAAGCTGTCCCGCGCCATCATCAACGGCTTCCCGGAGTACCTGCACTACTTCTCGCAGAAGACCTTCGTCTGGAACAAGATCAGCCAGGGCAACCGCAACGACCTGCTCTACACCGACACCACCGTGGACGGCCTCAAGACCGGCGACACCGACGATGCGGGTTTCTGCCTCGTGGCTACCGCCACCCGCGGTGAGCTGCGCCTCATCGCCGTGGTGATGGGCACCAAGACCCGCCCCGAGCGCGGTCGCTACGCGGAGACCCTGCTCAACTACGGCTCCAACTTCTTCGAGACCCGCAAGCTCTATGCCGCCGGCGCACCGGTGGCGGACGTGAAGGTGTGGAAGGGCGCCGAGGACAAGGTCTCGGCGGTGCTGGCCCAGGACATGTACGTGACCCTGCCCAAGAGCGGCGAATCCTCCCTGCAAGCGGCGGCCCAGACCAGCGGCGGCTTGATCGCCCCGGTGGCGGAAAAATCCCAGGTGGGCATGCTCAACGTCACCGTGGACGGCCACATGCTGACCCAGGCACCCCTCTACACCGCCAAGGCCGTGCCGGAAGGCGGCTTCTTCCACCGCATGATCGACAGCGTGCATCTCTGGTTCAGCAAGAAGAAGAGTTGAGATGGCGGCGCCCCTGCCGACGGCTCATCTGGATGGACGGCTCCTGCCCCTCGCGGAAGCCAGGATCTCGCCGCTCGACCGCGGCTTCCTGTTCGGTGACGGCGTCTATGAGGTGATCCCCGCTTACGGTGGACGCCTGTTCCATCTGCCGGCGCACCTGAAGCGCCTGCAGCACAGCCTCGATGGCATACGCCTCAAGAATCCTCACGGCGATGCAGATTGGACCGCGTTGCTGAAAGCCCTGGTGGAGAAGAACGGCGGCGGCGACCAGGCGGTATATCTGCAAGTCTCCCGCGGCGCGCCCGAGAACCGCGACCACAGTTTCCCCGCCGGCACCGCTCCCACTGTGTTCGCCATGAGCTCACCGCTCGCGGGTCTGCCGCAGGAGCTCAAGACCCAGGGCGCCAAGACCATCACCCTCGATGACATCCGTTGGCAACGCTGCGACATCAAGTGCACGGCGCTGCTCGGCAACGTGCTGCTGCGCCAGAAGGCCACCGAGGCCGGTTGCCACGAAGGTCTTCTGGTCCGCGAGGGCCATGTAACCGAGGGCACCGCCAGCAGCCTGTTCGTGGTCGAAGACGGCGTGCTGGTGACGCCTCCGGACGGGCCCGAACTCCTGCCCAGCATCACCCGCGACGTGGTGTTGCAGCTCGCCGAACGCGTGCGGCTGCCGGTGCGCCGCGGGCGCATCCCGGTGGGCGCCTTGGAGCGCGCCGAGGAAGTCTGGCTCGCCAGCTCCACCCGCGAGGTCTACGCCGTGACCAGCATCGACGGTAAGCCGGTGCGGGACGGCGGGCCCGGCGTGGCATGGCAGCGCATGTACAACCTGTTCCAGGAACACAAGTTGGAGAAGACGTGGTAGAGGAATCCCCTCTCAAGTTCCCCACCACGTTCCCCGTGAAGATCATGGGCAAGGACGAACCGGGTTTCCACGACGCCGTGGCCGAGATCATCGCCCGCCACGTGGCGCCCCTGAGCGAGCTGCCGGTGAAGAAGCAGCCCAGCAAGGAAGGTCGTTTCGTCTCCATCACCGTCACCATCGAAGCCCAGAGCCGCGAGCAACTGGACGCCCTCTACCGCGATCTCAGCGCCCATCACCTGGTGCTGATGGCGCTATGAAAGGGCCCGTCATCAAGCACCTCGGCAAGGTGGAGTACGAACCCACCTGGCGTGCCATGGAGAAGTTCACCCTGGAGCGTGGCCCCGCGACCGCGGACGAGATCTGGTTCCTGGAACATCCGCCGGTTTTCACTCTAGGCATGGCCGGCAAGATGGAACATGTGTTGGCTCCCGGTGACATCCCGGTGGTACAGATCGACCGCGGCGGCCAGGTCACTTACCACGGCCCCGGCCAGCTGGTGGTGTACCCCCTCATCGACCTGCGCCGCCAGAAGCTCGGCGTGCGGGAACTGGTGGAAGCGCTGGAGAACAGCGTCATCGACACCCTGCAAGGCTACGGCATCGCTGCCCGCGGCCGGCGCGATGCTCCCGGCGTGTATGTCGATGCCCGCAAGGTCTGCTCCATCGGCATCCGCGTGCGCCGCGGCTGCAGCTACCACGGCATCGCCTTCAACGTCGCCATGGACCTCTCACCCTTCCAGCGCATCAACCCCTGCGGATACGCGGGCCTGGAGATGACCCAGGTGAGTGCACTGGGCGGCCCGGCCAGCGTGCGGCAGGTGGCGGAGGACCTCGCTCCGGCCCTACTAGAGTACCTGCGATATAATGACGCCCCTCTGGCAGCCCTCGCGGGCGCCTGACACCCGAAGGCGACATGTCCGACTCCCCTGTCAAGAAAGCCCCGGCTCTCCAGCCCGGCGTGAAGTTGAGCGCCCAGGAGAAGATGGCGCGCATCCCGGTGAAGATCGAACCCACGGTCGCACCGCTGCGCAAGCCTTCCTGGATCCGCGTGCAGTCCTGGGCCACCCCCGAGGTGGCCCGTCTCAAGCAGATCCTGCGCGACAACCGCCTGCATACCGTCTGCGAGGAGGCCTCCTGCCCCAACATCGGTGAGTGCTTCGGCAAAGGCACCGCCACCTTCATGATCATGGGCGACGTCTGCACCCGCCGCTGCACTTTCTGCGACGTGGGTCATGGGCGACCCAAGCCCCTCGATACCGAGGAGCCCGTCAACCTCGCCAACACCATCAAGGCCATGGGCCTGAAGTACGTGGTGGTGACCTCCGTGGACCGGGACGACCTGCGCGACGGCGGTGCCGGCCACTTCGTCTCCTGCATCCGCGAGATCCGCGCCCGCTCCCCCGAGACCCGCATCGAGGTGCTGGTGCCGGACTTCCGCGGCCGCATGGATGTGGCGCTGGCGCTCATGCACGAGGCCCCGCCGGATGTATTCAACCACAACCTGGAGACCGTGCCGCGCCTGTACCGCGAGGTGCGCCCCGGCTCCGACTACGCCCACTCCCTGATGCTGCTGAAGCGCTTCAAGGAGACGCACTCGGACGTGCCGTCCAAGTCCGGCATCATGCTCGGCCTGGGCGAAGAGATGAGCGAAGTGTTCGAGACCATGCAACACCTGCGGGACCACAGCGTGAACATGCTCACGGTGGGTCAGTACCTGCAGCCCAGCAAGTTCCATCATCCCGTCGTCCGGTATGTGACTCCGGAAGAATTCAAAGAGATCGAAAGACGCGGATTGGAGATGGGATTTGATCATGTGGCCAGCGGGGCGCTGGTACGTTCTTCGTATCATGCTGACAAGCAGGCCGAAGAAGTCCTACACGCTGTCTGACTTCCGTCATTCCCGCGAAGGCGGGAATCCAGTCCGGATAAGTAAAGCGGCCTCCGGGCCGCTTTCCATTTGACCTTCGGCATCCCTGCCTTATTCCGGCCCCTCCCAGGAGCCGGGTTACTTTTGGCGCGCCAAAAGTAACCAAAAGCGCTCGCCCGGAGCGCGGGCCGCCGAAGCGGCGACTTCCCTGCGCCCTTCCTTCGCTGCGGAGCTTCACACACGGCATGTCCCTATGCCGAGTGTGAAGTCGCCGCCATCCTGGCGGCGACCCTGCGGGCTAACCTTGCTCAGTCCAGTGCTCGGCTCGCGCTACGGGGTAAAACACATCCTTACTAGTTGCAAGCCCAATAGCTATCAGCATGAAGCGCCCCATATTTGCTAGGCAAATCGAACGTAATCTCACCATGACCATATGCTTGAAATTTTCCATGAACGATCACACAAGTTGCCTGCTTGAATCGTAGTCGCTTGGTAAGCCTGATATCAAAAGGCATAAGGTCGATCGCATCGTATGCTTTGTCACCAACCGCATCAGATATAGTTTTGTATAGCGAAATGCCGCCCAAGGCGTCTGCGAGTATATATCCCTTTATATAAACGTCTTTCTGGTGGAAAGCATTCGGATTGTCAGCTACTTGCTGAAATGACAATGTATTTTCGGAAGTAGGAGCGCTGACGCAACCAAAGACAAAGAACAGAATAAAAAATAGAGCTATTGGCTTACGCATTAGAGCCGACCTAAATTGAGTTTTTCTAATTGTTGATGCGTGCCAACATCAAACCAATCACCTTTGTATAATTCGCCGCTCAAGGCCTCCTGAGCCATGGCCTGCTTCAATAGCGGCAACAGCGGGAACTTGCCGGCGCGGCAGTCCTGGAAGAATTCCGCCTTGTAGACGCCGATGCCGCTGTAGGTGAGCTTAGGCTCCCCCTCCCGGCGCAGATGCCCGGCAGGTGAGAGATGGAAGTCGCCCTTGGGATGGTGGGGCGGGTTCGGCACCATGGCGAGATGCGCCAGGAAGTCCGGCTTGAGGCTGTGCTTGAGGTTCTCGAAGGGGAAGTCCGTGAACACGTCGCCGTTCACCACCAGGAAGGGATCTCTTCCCAGGGCCGGCAGCATCTTGAAGAGCCCGCCGCCGGTCTCCAGGGGCTCGGGGCCCTCATAGGAATAATGGATGTGCACGCCGTGGCGGCTGCCATCTCCAAGGGTGGTCTGCAGTTTCTCGGCCAGCCAGGAAGTATTGATGTGGATCTGGGTGAAGCCAGCGTCCCGCAGCCGCTCCAGGTGATGCACGATCAGCGGCCTGCCGCGTACCTCGATGAGCGGCTTGGGGGTGGTATCCGTCAGCGGCCTTAGGCGCTCACCTTTACCGGCAGCGAGGACCACGGCTTTCACAATTCGACTATCTCTTGCGCCCGCTTCTCCAGGCTGTCCATCAAGCGCAGCAGCGGCGTGAACTCCTTATAGAGCTTGCCGGTATTCCTTATATAGGTGAGGAAGCGCGGCGTGTCCTTGAGGTAGTGGGGTTTGCCGTCCCTATAGTTGATGCGGGCGAAGATCCCCGTCACCTTCAGGTGCCGCTGCATGCCCATCCAGTCGCAGGCCCGCTCGAACTCAGCGCGCTCCGGTACCGGCAGCCCGGCCTTGAGGGCCCGTTCCCGGTAGCGGCGGCGCCAGGCCATGACCTGCTCTTCGGGCCAGGACAGGAAGGCGTCCTTGAACAGGGAGGCCACATCATAGGTGAGGGGTCCATAGACGGCGTCCTGGAAGTCCAGCACGCCGGGGTTGGGCTCACTCAGCATCAGGTTGCGGGGCATGTAGTCCCGGTGCACATAGACGGGGGGCTGGGCCAAAGCCGAGTCCTCCAGGAGCTTGAAGGCGTCCTGCAGGGTGACCATCTCCAGGGCGCTCAATTCCAGCTTGAGATGCTTGGTCACATACCAGTCCGGGTAGAGCATCAGCTCCCGGTGCAGCAGGGCCCGGTCGTAGGGCGGCAGCACCCCCGGCCGGCTGGCCTTCTGCCAGAGCACCAGGGCCGCCAGGGCGTCCTCGAACAGCCGATCCGCATCGGCGCTGGACCCCTTGAACACGTCCAGGTAGGTCTGGGTCCCCAGGTCTTCCAGCAGCAGGAAACCGCGGGAGAGGTCCTCCGCCAGGATCTTGGGCACGTGCACCCCGGCATCCCGCAGCAGCCCGGCGATGCGCACGAAGGGCCGGCAGTCCTCCTGGGGAGGGGGCGCATCCATGACGACGTATGAACGGCCGCCCGTGGACGTGCGAAAATACCGCCGGAAGCTGGCATCCGCCGAGGCGGGCGCCAGGACCGGCGCCGCCACCTTGAGCGCGCCGGCCACCCAGGCCGTGAGTTCCTGCTGGCGATCTGGCTGCAAACCCCTACTCCCGGACGTTTGAGGGTGCCTTCAAAGTGTGCGATTGTACGCCGCGTCACGGCACGGTTTCATGGAGCCCGCGGGTGAATGCATCGTTGGGAGCGCTGATACTCGCTGTCGCGCTTTCCGCCGCCGCCCCGCTGCAAGCCGCCCCGACACCCGCTCCCGCCCCTGCGACCACGCCGGCACCCGGCGCCTCGACCCATAGCTACAGCTTCGCGCCGCCCTCGGCGACCTCGGCGGCGGTGCTGATGGCGCGGGCTTTCCGCCCCAAGCCTGAGAGCTGCGCCAGCCTCGCACCGGGCACGCTGCCGCTGCTGGCGCCCGCGGCCGTCAACCAGACCGGCTGCATGATGACCCCCTTCGATCGCAACAAGTGGGCGCGCTGTCCGGTGTTCCCGGCGGCACCGGTGATCCCTCTGGCCGGCAGCAGCGCAGCCATGCCCGCACCGCAGCAGCAGACCTCCTTCGTGGTGGGCGACACCATCGACGGCATCCAGACCGGCGTATCGCTCATCACCGGCAACGTGCAGCTGGATCAGGGCGACCGGCGGGTGACCACCGAGAAGATGAACTATGACAGCAACACCGGCGTCGCCCTGATGGACAAGGGGCTGAACTACTACAGCCCGCGCATGGAACTCAGCAGCCCCTCCGGCATCTACGACACCGCCGATGGCTCCGGTACCTTCCAGGCAGCCGTCTTCCTGCTGCCGCAGCGCAACGGCCGCGGCACCGCCAGCGTCTTCAATTCCCTGGACGACGACCATAGCCAGCTCTACCAGGTGCAGTACACCACCTGCCCGCCGGGCCACGATGACTGGCTGCTCACCGCGCCGGACCTGTACCTCGACACCGACGCCAACCTGGGCGAAGGCCACGACGTCACCATCCATTTCTTCGGCGTACCCATATTC
>DASXYJ010000191.1:0-2992 GCA_036502565.1 Gammaproteobacteria bacterium | reverse complement strand
GCCAAGCTCCTGGGCTATCCGCCCGGCATGGCCGGGGTACAGCTCATGTCCCTCATCGGGCTGGCCGGCGTCCTGGAACTGGTGGGCGGCACCCTGGTCTGCGTCGGCCTCTTCACCAAGCCGGTGGCCTTCATCCTCTCGGGCGAGATGGCCTTCGCCTACTTCATGGCCCATGCGCCCCACGGCTGGCTGCCGGCCATGAACGGCGGAGACGCGGCGGTGCTGTATTGCTTCGTGTTCCTGTTCATCGCTTCGGCGGGTCCGGGGCCCCTCGCGCTCGACGCCATGATGAAGAAGAGATGACGCAGTGCGCCCGGCCGGTGACGGCCGGGCGCCATCCTCAGAGCGATTGAGGTTGCGGCGTACCGGGCGTGGCCTGTACCCGCGCATCGTCCGCGATCCAGGTGATCTCCCAGGTCTTGCCGCCGTCGGCGGAGAAGGCCTGCTCGAAGTGCGCGGAGTTCGGCTTCACGTCCGAGATCACGAAGCGCACCCGGATGGGTTTGCCGGCGAAAGTCTCGTCGTCATAGAACTCCCCGCGCCCGTCCTTGAAGCCGCCCACGGTGGGCACGCCCAGGCCGCCGCCGCGGCTGCTGGCTACGTTCAGACTCCATTGATGGCTGTCCGGGTCATAGAGGCGCCAGGACGCGAGCTCGAGATGCCCCTGGGGGCCGTCCACTTCCAGTTCCACCAGGTTGGCCTTGCCGCCCCAGATGCGGCTCACCACGCTCAAGCCATCGTATTCGCCCCAAGCCTCGGAGCCCGAAAGCGGATGCAGCCGGCGCTTCACGTGGGTCTTCCAGGTGCCGAACTCCCAGTCGAAATCGCGCTGCGGGTCCTGGGCGGCGGCGGCGTGCGGCGGGGTGCCGGTGGCGGCCAGCGCCACCGCGGACAGCCCGACGATGCCGCAATAGGCCAGCAGGAACAGAGATGCGCGCTTGATGGGATGCATGACGTCTCCTTTAAGGTCTCGACAGATCGGGTTCCATGCGCCGCTTCCAGGCGGCGAACTTCAGGCCCGGCAAGGTCGCCAGCACCACGCCGATCACCGCCAGGGTGCCGCCGACCACCGTGAGCCAGGTGGGGATCTCACCCAACCACAACCAGGCGATCAGGCAGCCCATGAGCGGCTGCAGGTAGAGGAAACTCGCCACCCGCGAGGCCGGCGCCCGCGACAGGGCGAAGGACCAGCACACGAAGCCCACCACCGTGGGGAACAGCGCCAAGTACAGCACCGAGAGGAGCTGCGTCCAGGGCGCCGCCATGAGCTTGGCTGGCAGCGCCGTGCCGAACGGCAGGAACAGCAGGGTCGCGACGAACAGGCTCGCAGCAGTGAAGCCGATGGCATCGGTACGCGCCAGCAGCGGCTTCTGGAACACGAAGTAGCTGGCGCTGCACAGCACCGCCACGAACACCAGGAACGCCATGGGTTCGAAGTGGATGCTGTGGCCGCGGCCCAGCGTCACCAGCAGCGTGCCGACGAACGCGATCCCCAGACCGATGGCCGCGCGGGTGCTGATGTGCTCCTTGAGCCGCAGCATGGCCAGCACCGCGGTCACGCTCGGGACCGTGGAGATCACCACCGCCGCGGCGCCGGCCGAGAGTCGCGTCATGGAGTAGCCCAGGCTGAGCTGGTAGAAGAAATGCCCGAAGCAGGCCAGGAAGGCCAGCAGCGCCCAGTCGCGCTTGGGCGGCAGCTTTATCCTGCCCATGGCCACCGGGACCATCAGCACCGCGGTGGCGATGGCGAAACGCATCAGGGCGATCTCGCCGGGCGTGAACACCTGCAAGCCGTAGGAGATGGCGGCGTAGGAAGACGACCACAGCAGCAGCGTCAGACCCGCGGCCCAGTAGGCCAGGGCGGTATGGGACTTGGGCAGGTTCATGCGGTGCAGGCCCCCTGCGGCAGCTTCTTGGGGGCGGCGCTCTTGGCCGGCTTGGGCTTGCGGCTGCGGGACACCAGCCACACGTTCAGCCAGCCGCCGAGACCCGGCTGCTGTCCGAGGCTGATCCAGAGCTGCACCTTTTCGGTCCGATCGTCCGGCGTGCGCATGTGACCTCCTAGCGGCGCGATTCGCGCAGTATGTTGATGGCGAGCGCGGTCAGCACCGTGCCCATGAACCAGCGTTGCAGCCGGAGCCAGCGGGGACTCCGGCGCAGGAACCGGGAGATACCTCCGGCGGCCAGCGCCACCGAGCCGTTGGCGAGCGTGCTCATGCAGATGTGGATGCCGCCCAGCACCACCGCCTGCAGCAGCACGCTGCCGCGCGCCGGGTCGATGAACTGCGGCAGGAGCGCGAGGTAGAGCATCGCGGCTTTCGGGTTCAGCAGGTTGGTCATGAAGCCCATGGCGATGAGCCGGCGCGGACCCTGCGGCGGCAGCGGCCGGGGCTCGAAGGGTGAGCGCCCGCCCGGTTTCAACACGCCCCAGGCGAGGTAGAGGAGGTACAGCGCGCCGGCGATGCGCAACGCGTCATAGGCATAGGGCACCGCCATCACCACAGCGGTGATGCCGAAGGCAGAGAGGGTGAGGTACAGCAGGAAGCCGATGGTCACGCCGATGAGCGAGACCAGGCCCGCGGCGGCGCCCTGGCTGAGGGAGCGCGACGCGATGTACATCATGTTCGGGCCGGGCGTGATGGCCAGCCCGAAAGCGATCAGGCTGAAGGCGGTCACGGCAGCTAGGCTCGGCATGGCGGCTCCTGGGTGGCGGCTGCACAGGCTAGGGCCTGCGCCTCCGCCGTACCGGCAGTTTTCGGACCGGTCATCTGTCGGGGCACTTGCAAGCGGCTCCCGTGGCGCAGATGATGCGACTTATCTGGTATACTTTTAAGTACCAGTTTTGATATTTTTGCTAGACCAGATAAAACCTCGACGATTCCGTTGGAGGCCCCGCCATGCATGACCTGGTGCTCACCGTCCCCCGGGACTCGCGTCCCGGCTACCTGCGCATCGCCGAGGCGCTGCGTTCCGCCATCCAGGCGGGCCAAGC
>DASXYJ010000190.1:0-8384 GCA_036502565.1 Gammaproteobacteria bacterium | reverse complement strand
CGACGCCTCACCACCAGGTAGATCACGCTCAGGCCCACTAGTAACAAGATGAACGGCCCGATCCAGAGCAATGCGGTGCTGGATTGCAGGGGCGGCTTATACAAGACGAAGTTGCCGTAGCGGTTCACCATGTATGACTTGATCTCGGAGTCGGTCTTGCCCGCCTCCACCATGGCGTGGATCTGCCGGCGGAAGTCCGCGGCCAGGTCCGCGTTGGAATCCGCCACGGTCTCGTCCTGGCACACCAGGCAACGGAACTCGTGAGTCAGGGTCTCGTAACGGTCCTGCAGCACCGGATCCGCGAAGGCAGGTTCGCTATCGATGGCGAACGCCGGCGCCATACCGAGCGCGCAGACCGCGAGGGCGGCCGCGAGCAGCGCAGGCTTCACTGGGCTTCCGCCTGCAGCGCCGTCACTTCCGGTATCAGCTTGTCCTCGATCAACTCTGGGGTGATCGGGCCGATGAACTTGTCGCGGATCACGCCGTGCTTATCGATGAGGAAGGTCTCGGGTGCGCCGTACACGCCCCAGTCGATGGCCACGTCGCCGCTGGCGTCGTCGAAGATGGCCGTGTAAGGATCGCCGCCCTTCTGCAGCATGGCGAGCGCGGCCTTGCGATCGTCGTGATAGTCGAGACCGTAGATCGGCAGCAGCTTGCGCCTGGAGAGGGCCACCAGCACCGGATGCTCGTCCTGGCAGGCGCTACACCAAGCGCCCCACACGTTGAACAGGCTCACCTGTCCCTGGAACACACCCTGGTCCAAGCGTTTGCTGGGGTCATACAGTTCCGGCAGCGAGAACTTCGGCACCGCCTTGCCGATGAGCGGCGACTGGACCTTGCTGGGGTCCAGGAACAATCCGCGGGCGAACAGCCCGATCAGGAACAGCAGCACCAGCGCCGGCAGTATGAACGGGGTGTATTGCTGGATCTTCTTCATGCGCGCTCCGATGCCATGACAGCGTCCACCGCCCCGGTCTTGGCGGCACGGCGATAACGGCGATCGCTGGCCGCCAGCAGGCCGCCCAGCATCATGAAGATGCCGCCCAGCCAGATGAAGCGCACCAACGGCTTGAACTGGATGCGCACGCTCCAGGCACCCTGATCCAGGGGATTGCCCAAGGCTATATAGATGTCACGGAACAGACCGGGGTCGATGGCGGCCTCCGTGGTCTGGGTGGTGGTGAAGTCGCGCTTCTCCGGCAGCATGGTGCTCACTTCGCTGCCATGGTGGCTCACGTAGAACGCACCCTGGCGCGCCGTGTAGTTGGGCCCTTGTACTTCCTGCACGCCGCCGAAGCGGAAGGTGTAACCCGCGACTTCCACCGTCTCACCGGGTTTCACCACCAGGTCCTGTTCCACCCCAAGGACGCTGGTGACGCTGATGCCCAGCACCAACAGGGCGGCGCCGAAATGCGCCACGCACATGCCGAGGGTGGCGCGGGACAGGGTGCCATGCCGCCCTTCCCGGCGACGACGCCACCAGGCCAAGGGTTCGATGAGCGCGCTGCTACCGGTCCAGACCGCCAGCAGCACCCCGGCCGCGAGCATCAGCCCGCCCTCCGCATGCATCGACACCACGGACACCATGCCTGCCAGCAGCGCCGCGATGCCGGCGACGCGTACCGTGCGGATGGTCAGCGAGGTGTCGCCATGTTTCCAACGCACGAAGGGTCCGATGCCGAGCAGGATGAAGAACGGCAGCATCACCGGGATGAACACCGAGTTGAAGTACGGCGGCCCCACGGAGAGTTGCCCCAGGCCGAAAGCATCCATCAGCAAGGGGTACAGCGTGCCCAGCAGCACCGAAGCGGCTGCCACCACCAGGAAGATGTTGTTGAGCAGCAGCAGGGTCTCGCGGGAGAAAGGCTGGAAGCCGCCGCCCTTCGCCAGGGTCGGCGCACGCCAGGCATAGAGCGTGAGCGCCGCGCCCACGAACACGCCGATCATGGCGAGGATGAAGATGCCGCGTTTGGGATCGCTGGCGAAGGAATGCACCGAGATCAACACGCCGGAGCGCACCAGGAAGGTGCCAAGCAGGCTCAGGGAGAAAGCGGCGATGGCCAGCAGTGCCGTCCAGTTCTTGAAGGCGCCGCGCTTCTCCGTCACCGCCAGGGAATGCACCAGGGCCGTGCCCACCAGCCAGGGCATGAAGGAAGCGTTCTCGACCGGATCCCAGAACCACCAGCCGCCCCAGCCGAGCTCGTAATAGGACCACCAGCTGCCGAGGGTGATGCCGAAAGTGAGGAACAGCCAGGCGGTGAGCGTCCAGGGCCTCGACCAGCGCGCCCACACCGCGTCCATCTTCCCGCCCAGCAGCGCCGCCACGGCGAAGGCGAAGGCCACGGAGAAACCCACGTAACCCGTGTAGAGCATGGGCGGATGGATGGCCATGGCCGGGTCTTGCAGGATGGGATTGAGATCCCTGCCCTGCTCCGCCGCCGGCAAGAGGCGCGTGAAAGGGTCGGAGGTGGTGAGCATGAACAGGAAGAACCCCAGGCTCACCAGGCCCATAACGCCCAGCACCCGCGCCGCGAATTCCTGGGGCAGGTGCCGGCTGAAGAAACTCACCGCCAGGGTCCACAGGCCCAGCACCGTCACCCATAGCAGCAGCGAGCCTTCATGGGCGCCCCACACCGCCGTGATCTTGTACGGCCAGGGCAGCAACACGTTGGAGTTCTCGGCCACGTACTGCACGGAGAAGTCGCTCACCAGGAAGCTGTAGGCGAGCACCACGAACGCGGCCAGTACGAACAGCGACTGGGTCACCGCCGCGGGACGCACCGCCGCCATCCATACCTGGTTGCCGCGCTGAGCGCCCACGATGCCGAACCAGGCCTGCAGCGCCGCGAGGCACAGTGCCAATATCAGGGCGAGATGACCGAGCTCCGGGATCATGGCTTGGGTTGCTCGGCAGCCTGCTGCTGCTTGGCTTTCTTGATGGCTTCCGCCACTTCCGGCGGCATGTACTTCTCATCGTGCTTCGCCAGCACCTCATCGGCGGTGAAGCTGCCGTCGTCGCCCAAGGCTCCGTGCACCACGATACCCTGCCCCTCGCGGAAGAGGTCAGGGAGGATGCCGGTGTAGGTGATGGGCACGGACTTCTGCATGTCAGTCAGGGTGAAGTGCACCGTCATGCTGTTGGGTACCCGCTGCACGCTGCCCACCGCCACCAGGCCGCCCATGCGGAAAGGCCGGCCATTTGCCGCGGCGCCGCTCGCCACCTGCGTAGGCGTGTAGTAATAGAGGATGTTCTTGCGGAAGGCCGTTAGGCCCAGCACCACGGCCACGCCTACGCCTGCCAGTACGAACAACACCGCGAAGAGGCGACGCCGACGCGAAGGAGTCATGAGGCAATTCCCTGACGGCGGCGGATATCCGCCTTCAATCGCCGCAGGCGCTTGAGGGGCAATACGATGTTGACGACGACCACCATGGCTGCGAGGCCATAGGCGGGCCACACGAAGGCGCCATACCCGCCCATGCTCAGGAATTCGTGGAGCGAGCTCATCGCACCGCCTCCGCAGCCCAGGCAGCGTTGCGTTCACGGCCGAGCAACTCCAGCTGCACGCGCTTGGCGAGGCAGGCGGCGAACAAACAGGTGAAGCCAAAGATCATCAGCAATAGTGGCATCAACATGCTGGTCTGGATGTCGGCGTTGCCGCCGAAGAACTTGGTGGAACCCTGGTGCAGGGAACTCCACCACACCACCGAGTAGTGGATGATGGGCAGGTTCACCACGCCCACCAGTGCCAACACCGCGCCGGCGCGATCGCCGCTACGGGAGTCTTCGTAGGCACGGCTCAAAGCGATGAAACCCAGGTACAGGAATAACAAGATCAGCTCGGAAGTGAGGCGCGCATCCCACACCCAATAGGCACCCCACATGGGTTTGCCCCAGAGAGCCCCGGTGATGAGCGCGAGGAAGGTGAAGGATGCACCCAGCGGCGCGGCGGCCACCGCCACGGTGTGGGCGATCTTCATGCGCCAGACGAGGCCGATGGTGGAGGCCGTCGCCACGATGCCGTAGCACATCATCGATAGATACGCGCTGGGCACGTGTATGTAGATGATGCGGAAGCCGTCGCCCTGCTGGTAATCCGGCGGCGAGGACCAGAGCCCGCCGTAGAGGCCAGCGGCGATGAGCAGACCCGCGATCCAGGCGAACCACGGCGCCCATAGCTCCGCCACCCGATACACATAGGGCGGCGAGGCGAAGCGGTGGAACCAGGCCCAGCTGTACTTATCCATCACGACTCCAGGCTCACGCGCACCGCCGCGGCGATGGCGAAGGGCGCCAGGGTGATGCCGAGTACCAAAAATGCGGCCAGCAGGTATAGCACACCCGATGGATCTTCACCGTTCGCGGCTTGGGCCACGGCGTGGGCGCCGAAGATCAACACCGGCACCGCTAACGGCAGCACCAGGATCGGCATGAGCATGCTCCCCTGCCGCAATCCCACCGTGAGCGCCGCACCGACTGCGCCCAAGAGGCTCAGGGTGAAAGTGCCCAACAATAAACTCAGTACCAGGCAGCCCATGGCCTGAGTCGGATAATCCATCAGCAGTCCCATGAGCGGCGCCAACACCACCACCGGCAGGCCGGTGGCGAGCCAATGGCTGGTGACTCGCGTGATGGCGACCAGCGGCAAGGGCATCGGGCTCAGCACCAGTTGTTCCAGGCTGCCGTCTTCATAGTCGCTCTTGAAGAGACTCTCCTGGCCGACCAGTACTGCCAAGAGAGCGGCGACCCACACCACGCCCGGCGCGATGGTCCGCAGCAACTCCGGTTGGGGCGAGAGCCCCAGGGGGAAGAGCGTGGTCACGAGTACGAAGAACATCGCCGGGGTCAGCACCTCGCCAGGCTGCCGGAAGGAGATCCGGAGGTCCCGGCTTGCCAGCGCCAGCATGGGATTGCTCATGCTTTGCCCCCCAGTTCCAAGCGCTGGGCTTCGATGCCTGGCAGGAGCTGGTGGGTGGCCAGGATGGCCATGCCGCCGCCTTTCACATGGGACTTCAGAAGCTGGCTCACCAGACCCACACCCTCCGTATCCAGGCTGGTGAGGGGTTCATCCAGGAGCCAGAGCTTGGCTTTGACGCCCAGGAGTCGGGCCAAGGCTGCGCGTCGGCGCTGACCCATGGAGAGGGTCGCCACCGGCCGATCCGCTGGCTCCGTGACTCCACAACGCCCCAAAGCTTCCTTCGCTCCAATTTCTGAAGAATAACCGGCAATAGACTGATAGAAAAGATAATTTTCTGTCGCAGAAAGGTGGGATTTCAGGCCGGTCTGATGGCCGAGGTACAGCAGGTCCGTGCGGTACCCATCGGAGCGGGTGGCCGGGTTCCCTTCCCAAAACAGCTCACCCTCGTCCAGGCGCCCTACGCCGGCCACTGCCCGCATCAGGCTGGTCTTGCCGGAGCCGTTAGGGCCGGCGAATTGCAATATCTCGCCCGATCCCAGCCGGAAGGACAGGTCGCGGCACAGGCAGCGTTCGACGCGCCATAGGCCGAGGCTGCGTGCTTCGAGGGTCATGGATGGTGCCCGGGGCCGGACTCGAACCGGCACGGCCGTTGCCGGCCAAAAGATTTTAAGTCTCTTGCGTCTACCAATTTCGCCACCCAGGCAGGGTGAGCGCCGTCAGGCGAAGACCTGGAACCGGGGTAAGGACTGGATAAATTGGAGGCTAGGGTCGGAATCGAACCGGCGTACGCGGCTTTGCAGGCCGCTGCATGACCATTCTGCCACCTAGCCCACCTGGAAATCGAAAGACCCGTGAAATCTACCATATGAAGGGGGTAATTTCCGGTTCTTGCGTCGAACGTGTGGCCCCGACGGCTAGGGCCCCAGAAACAAAAACCTCGGTGCTGGCCGCCGAGGTTTTGTGACTGGAGCGGGAAACGAGGCTCGAACTCGCGACCTCAACCTTGGCAAGGTTGCGCTCTACCAACTGAGCTATTCCCGCGTGAGGGCGCCTATTTTAGGGAGATGGCGAGGGGTGTCAAGGCGGGGCCCCTGTTTTTCTTGGCTTTTTAGCCCTTTTTGAGCTCCGGCCAAGCCGCCAGCAGGTACATGCACATGGACCAGAGGGTCAGGCCCGCCGCCAGCACCAGCATCCCCACCCCCAGGCCGTAGATATCCACGGGCCCCAGGGGGTATTCGAACAGCATCAGGCCGATGGCCAGCATCTGCACCGTGGTCTTCACCTTGCCGATATAGGACACGGCGATGTGCTTGCCCGTACCCATCTCCGCCATCCATTCCCGCAGGGCCGAGATGGTGATCTCGCGGCCGATGATGATGATCACGGCGATGGTGAGCCACACGCTGGGGTCGTCCGAGAGCAGCAGCAGCAGCGAGGTGACCACCATGAGCTTGTCCGCCACCGGATCCAGGAAACGGCCGAAGGCGGAGCTCTCGTTGAAACGTCGTGCCAGGTAGCCATCCAGCCAGTCGGTGAAGCCGGCGATGGCGAAGATGAGGCAAGTGACAGGGGGCGACCAGCTGTAAGGCAGGAAGAACACCAGCACGATCACCGGGATCAGCGCGATGCGCCCCAGCGTCAGGATGTTCGGCCAATTGAGGATCACGCCCATCTTCTACTCTTCCGCGTGGAACAGGCCGTAGATGCGCTTCGCCAGCTCGCGGCTCACTCCCGGCACACTGGCCAGGTCCTCGATGCCGGCTCGGGTCACTCCCTGCAGGCCGCCGAAGTGCTTGAGCAGCGCTTGGCGGCGTTTCGGCCCCAGTCCCGGCACCTCCTCCAGCGGCGAGGTGTTGCGTGCCTTGGCACGCCGTTGCCGGTGACCCGTGATGGCGAAGCGATGCGCCTCGTCACGGATCTGCTGTATCAGGTGCAGGGCCGGAGAATCCCCAGGCAGTATAAGCGGCGCCTCCCTGCCCGACAAGAAAAGCTGTTCCAGCCCCGGGCGGCGCGTGGGGCCCTTGGCCACGCCCACCAGGGTGACGCCTTCCACTTGCAGCTCTTCCAGGATCTTCTCCGCCTCATGCAGCTGGCCCTTGCCGCCGTCGATGAGCAGCACGTCCGGCACCAGGCCCTCGCCTTTCTTCAGGCGAGTGTAGCGCCGCATGATGGCCTGACGCATGGCGCCGTAGTCGTCGCCACCCTCGATGCCTTCGATGTTGAAGCGCCGGTAGTCGGATTTGCGGGGGCCTTCCGTGTCGAACACCACGCAGGAGGCCACGGTGCCCTCGCCCATGGTGTGGCTGATGTCGAAGCATTCCAGGCGCTCCGGCATGCGCTCCGACTCCAGGGCATCCTGCAGCGCTTCGAAGCGCTTGCGCATCCCGGCGTCCATGGCGAGGCGCAGCGCCAAGGCCTGCTCGGCGTTGACCTTGGCCATCTCCACCAGGCGCCGGCGCTCGCCGCGCACCGCGTCGCGCACTTCCACGGCATGGCCGGACTGGTTCACCAGGGCGGCGGCCACGATGTCCGCGTCCTCGATCGGCTCGGCCAGCACGATGTCCGCCGGCACGTCGCGGCCGAGATAGTACTGGGGCAGGAAGGCGCTCAGGAGTTCTGCCGTGGATTCGTCGCCGCTGATGCGTGGATGGAACACCTGGTTGCCCAGCTGCCGTCCGGCGCGCACGAACATCACCGTGACGCAGGCAGCGCCCGCGCGGTGAGCGGCGGCCACTACGTCGTAGTCGCCGCTGTCGCCGGAGACGTACTGGTGCTCGGCGGTGCGGCGCAGGCTCTGGATCTGGTCCCGATAACGGGCTGCGAGCTCATAGTCCTGGCGCTCGGAGGCCTGCTCCATGCGCGTGACCATGGCTTCCATGACCTCGCCGGTCTTGCCCTGCAGGAACAACACGGCATTGTCGCTGTCCTTGGCGTAGTCCTCCTTGCTTATCAGACCCACGCAAGGCGCGGTGCAGCGTTTGATCTGGTATTGCAGGCAGGGTCGGCTGCGGTTCCTGAAGAAGGCATCGTTGCACTGGCGCAGCTGGAAGAGTTTCTGCAGCAGGACCACCGTCTCGCGTGCCGAATAGGCACTGGGGTAAGGCCCGAAGTAGCGCCCGCCTTCCTTGCGCCGGCCGCGATAGAGCATGAGCCGCGGGAACTCGGCTTCGTCCAGGCGGATATAGGGATAGGTCTTGTCATCCCGCAGCACCACGTTATAGCGCGGACGGTGCTCCTTGATCAGGTTGTTCTCGAGCAGCAGGGCCTCGGTCTCGGTATGGGTCACCGTGACCTGCACATCCAGTATCTGGTTGCGCATCACCAGGGTCTTGGGATTCGACTCGCTGGCGCGGAAGTACGTGGCCAGGCGCTTCTTGAGGTTGCGTGCCTTGCCGACGTAGAGGATCTCGCCGTCCACGCCCAGCATCCGGTACACACCCGGCGCGCCGGTGACCGATTCCAGGA
>DASXYJ010000189.1:0-12529 GCA_036502565.1 Gammaproteobacteria bacterium | reverse complement strand
GGCGTAGATCTCCAGCTCCGGCTTGGTGTCGATCTCGGCGCCCTTGGAGAGCAGGAGGTTGTGGTTGGCTTGGGACGAGTCGATCTTGGCGGCGTGCTTCGCCACCAGCACCTTGCCGTTGAACACCGCGCGGCCATGGCCGTCCAGCACGCCGCGATAGAGCTCGCGGCTCAGGGTGTGATGCGCCAGGTGGTTGATGTGGGTGTGGTTGTCGATGTGCTGACGGCCGTTCACGGTGTAGAGGCCGTCCAGTTCCGCGCTAGCGCCGGGCGCATCGAGGTCGGTGGCGATGTCGAGGCGCGCCCAGAGCCCGCCGGTCTGGATGTTGTGGGATAGATAGCGGCTGTCTGCCGCCTGCTGCACCAGCACGCGGCCCACGTGATAACCCTGGGGACTCTCGTCTTGCAGACGTACATGGGTGAGCTGGGCGCTGGGTCCAAGATGGACCTGCACGGCACTATTGGTGAAATGTTTCGCCTCATTGAGGCCCACATAGCGCTCGAGGAAGGTGGCCTGGGCATGAGTGCCGAGGTTCAGCACACAGCGCAGATGGTGAGAGGCGGGTTCACCGCCCGGCAGGCTCAAATGCAGGAGACCGAAAGGCTCAGCCAACTTGGTATCCGGCGCCAGCTCGACTACCAGGGCGTCTTGGAACAGGGCCGTGTTCAGGTTCAGGAACACATCGTCTTCCCAGCCCTTGGGCGCCTTGAGCAGGGCGCGCAGGCTCTCGTCAGCCACGCCAGCGTCCACCACGCGCACACCCTTGGGGAGTTTCGAGAGTGCGGCCACGAATCGGCCATTCACGAACACGGCGCGCGGGCAGTCGAGGCCGGGGATCAGGAGCTTCTCCAACGCCGGGACATCGAGCGTCGCCGTGGAGGTGGCGGGCTTGAAAGCGCGTTTCTCCAACAGGGTGGCGGAGGTGTACTTCCAGGCCTCGTCGCGGGTGGTGGGGAAGCCGCGGGCTTCTGCGCGCGTCAGGCTCTCCTGGCGCAAGGCCTGCAACCAGACCGCCGCTTGCGGCTGGCTCTTGAATCCTTCGAGGTAGGGAGCGAGAGCGCTCACGCTGCTGCGCCTTCCTTCAGCCAGTCGTAACCGCGCTTCTCCAGCTCCAGCGCCAGTTCCTTGCCGCCGGATTTCACTACGCGCCCGTTCGCCAGCACGTGCACCTTGTCCGGTATCACGTGATCCAGGAGGCGCTGGTAGTGGGTGACCATCACGATGGCGCGCTCAGGGGAACGCAGCTTGTTCACGCCCTTGGCCACGACCTTGAGGGCGTCGATGTCCAGGCCGGAGTCGGTCTCGTCCAGGAGCGCGAGCTTGGGCTCCAGCACCAGCATCTGCAGGATCTCGTTACGCTTCTTCTCGCCGCCGGAGAAGCCCTCGTTCACGGCGCGGCTCAAGAAGGCCGGATCCATCTCCATGTACTGCATCTTGGCCTTCACCAAGGCCAGGAAGTCCATGGCATCCAGTTCTTCCTCACCGCGGTGCTTGCGCAGGGCGTTGAAGGCGGCCTTCAGCAAGTACACATTGTTCACGCCTGGTATCTCCACCGGGTACTGGAAGGCCAGGAACACCCCTTCCCGGGCGCGCTCTTCCGGGGCTTGGCCTAAGAGGTCCTTGCCCTCATAGCGCACGCTGCCGTCCGTCACCTGGTAGCCTTCGCGGCCTGCCAGGATGTGGGCGAGCGTGCTCTTGCCGGAGCCGTTGGGACCCATGACCGCATGGACTTCGCCCGCGTTCACCGTGAGGTTGAGACCCTTGAGGATCTCCTTACCATCGACTCGCGCATGAAGGTTCTTGATCTCTAGCATCGTTCTTCTCTTTGTTTAACCGACGGCGCCTTCCAGGGTCACGGCGAGCAGGCGCTGGGCCTCCACCGCGAACTCCATGGGTAGCTCCTTGAAGACGTCCTTGCAGAAGCCGTTCACGATCATGTTCACCGCATCCTCCTCGGAGATGCCGCGGCTGCGGCAGTAGAACAGCTGGTCATCGCTGATCTTGGAGGTGGACGCTTCATGCTCGATCTGGGCCGTGGGGTTCTTGGCTTCCATGTAGGGGAAGGTGTGGGCGCCGCACTTGTCGCCCATCAGCAGGGAATCGCACTGGGTATGGTTGCGGGCATCTTCGGCGCCGGCCGCCACCTTCACCAGGCCGCGGTAGCTGTTCTGGCCGTGACCGGCGGAGATGCCCTTGGAGACGATGGTGCTGCGGGTGTTCTTGCCGATGTGCAGCATCTTGGTGCCGGTGTCCGCCTGCTGGTAGTTGTTGGCCACCGCCACGGAGTAGAACTCGCCCACCGAGTGGTCGCCCTTCAGCACGCAACTCGGATACTTCCAGGTGATGGCGGAGCCTGTCTCCACCTGGGTCCAGGAGATCTTGGAGCGATCGCCGCGGCACTCGCCGCGCTTGGTCACGAAGTTGTAGATACCGCCCTTGCCGTCGGCGTCGCCGGGGTACCAGTTCTGCACCGTGGAGTACTTGATCTGGGCATCCTTGAGGGCCACCAGTTCGACCACCGCCGCGTGCAGCTGGTTCTCGTCGCGCATGGGCGCGGTGCAGCCTTCGAGGTAGCTCACGTGGGAACCCTCGTCGGCGATGATGAGGGTGCGCTCGAACTGACCAGTCTTGGAGGCGTTGATGCGGAAGTAGGTGCTGAGCTCCATGGGGCAGCGCACGCCCTTCGGGATGTAGACGAAAGAGCCGTCCGAGAATACCGCCGAGTTCAGGGTAGCGAAGTAGTTATCCGAGTAGGGCACTACGCTGCCGAGATATTGCTCTATCAGCGCCGGATGCTTCTGCACCGCCTCGGAGAAGGAGCAGAAAATGACGCCGGCCTCCGCGAGCTTCTCGCGGAAGGTGGTGGCCACGGACACCGAGTCGAACACCGCGTCCACGGCGACGCCTGCCAGCGCCGCACGCTCGTGCAGCGGCACACCCAGCTTCTCGTAGGTCTCCAGCAACTTCGGGTCCACATCCGCCAGGCTCTTGGGCCCATCCTTTTTGGACTTGGGCGCCGAGTAGTAAGAGATGTCCTGGTAGTCGATGGGCTGGTGATGCAGGTGCGCCCAGCGGGGCTCCTTCATGGTCAGCCAATGCTGGTAAGCCTTGAGGCGCCATTCCAGCATGAAGGCAGGTTCTTCCTTCTTGCGGGAGATGAGCCGCACTACGGTCTCGTCGAGGCCGGGCGGGACGGTATCGGATTCGATGTCGGTGACGAAGCCGTGGCGGTACTCACCGCGCAGCAGGCTGTCCACGTCCTTGTTGTCGGTGGCCATGCTCACTGCCTCCGGCGCGGGGTGGGTTCCAGCACCGCGTGGAAATCCAGGCGCGGTGCCGCCGTCACCGGGCGCGCCAGTTGCGCCAGGGTCACGCCGTTCAAGGCGCCGCGGATGGCGAGGCTGATGCGCTGCCAGTTATGTCCGACGCCGCACACCGCCTCGATGCCGCAACGGCTGTGGCTCATGCTGCACTGGGTGATGGCCACCGGGCCCTCGATGGCATCGATGATCTGCACCGCGGTGATCTCTTCAGCCGGCCGCGCCAGGCTGTAGCCGCCCTTGGCGCCGCGCTGGGACTTCACCAGGCCGCCACGGGCGAACTGCTTCATGAGCTTGCTCACGGTGGGCGCGGCCAGATGCAGGGTGGCGGCCAGCTCCGTGGCCGAATGGCGCCGCTCCGGCTGGCGGGCCATCTCGGCCAGCACCACGGTGCCGTAGTCGGTGAGTTTGCTGAGACGGAGCATGGTTTGCTGCTTGGTTCCGGGGGCTTTCGAAAGGGGACTATTTTAGTCCTATTAACAATCCGGATAAAGCCATATATAAGGCCGGGTCGGTATAGTGGTTTCCATGAGCGCATACGCCCGATTCAGCGATTTCTACCCCTTCTACCTGGGGGAGCATCGCAACCAGACCTGCCGCCGCCTGCACTTCGTGGGCAGCAGCCTGGTGCTCATCACCCTGGCGGCGCTCATGGTCACGGGCCGCTGGGGCTACTGGTTCCTGCTGCCGCTATTCGGCTATGGCTTCGCCTGGGTCGGCCACTTCTTCTTCGAGCACAACCGGCCCGCCACTTTCACCCATCCCATCTATAGTTTCCTGGGTGACTGGGCCATGTTCCGCGACATAATTTCCAGAAAGATCGCTTTCTGAGCGAAACGTAGCCGCGCTTACGTTCCGTTACAATACGCGCCGCCGGAGGGGTCCGGTCGACGACGGAAGCGAAGACGCATGGCACACCCTTGGTATGACAACTGGTTGATGTGGGCTATCGCCTGCGGCGTGCTGCTGGCGACCATCCTCGGCGCCTCCGTGGCTTTCTGGCTGCGTGCCACCGCCGTCAGCCGCGACGTGGCTCATACCCTGCGCATCATAAGTGACCGGCTGATCCGCGACGTGGTGGTGCCGGACGGCGTCGGTGGCTTCGTGCCGGTGGATGCCCTGGTGCTACGCGACCGCAAGCTCTATGTGCTGGACATCCGCGACGTGGAAGGCGCCGTGTTCGGCTCCGAGAAGATGGACATCTGGACCGCCATGGGGCGCAAGCGCTACCAGTTCAACAACCCCATCCGCCCTATGCATGACCGGGTGGCGGCGGTGAAATACCTGGTGCCCGGGGTGGACGTGCTGCCGCGCATCCTCTTCACCTCCCGCGGCCACTTCCCCAAGGGCCGGCCCGAGGGCGTGTTCCTGCTGGAGGAGTTCGCCCAGCCCCTGCTGCGGGCGAAGCTGAAGAAACCGACGGAGCTGGATGCGGCTACCCAGGAGACCTGGGACAAGGTGTGCGAGGCGGCCAACGTGCCGCCGGGCAAGGAGAGGCCCGTCATCGCCCGCGCATGAAAGAAGACGCCGCGTTTCCGCGGCGTCTTCATCTCTGGATCTGCTGAACCTTACTTGCGTTGTCGGTGATCCGCGATCACCTGGGACACGCATGCCGTCAGCTTCTTGCCGGTGGGGACGTGCAGGAACTCGTTGGGACCGTGGGCGTTGGAGTGGGGGCCCAAGAGACCTGTCACCAGGAACTGCGCCTTGGGGAACTTCTTGCCCAGCATGCCCATGAAGGGGATGCTGCCGCCGGTGCCCATGTACACCGCGTCCTTGCCGAAATGGTTCTTGGAGGCGCGCTGCATGGATTTCTCCAGCCACGGCGCCACGGGTGCCGCGTTCCAGCCGCCCATGGCGGAATCCACGCTGAAGCTTACCCGGGCGCCATAAGGCGGTTTGGACTCCAATATCTTCTTCACCTCGGCGCCGACCTTCTTCGCATCCGCCGTGGGCGGCAGGCGGAAGGAGAGCTTCACCGTGGTCTTGGGGCGCAGCACGTTGCCGGCGTTGCTGAGGGCAGGGATGCCGTCCACGCCGGTCACCGACAGGGTCGGGCCCCAGGTGTTGTTGAGGATGAGCTTGTTCACATCCTTGCTGAGGGGCTGCACGCCCTTGGCGAAAGGCATCTTGGTGAACACGGTGTTCTTCAGCACCTTGGCCACGCGCTTCATCTGCTTCAGACGCTGCGGCGGGATCTTCGGCTTCAGGCTCTTCACCTTGGACGCGCCGGTCACGGAGTCTTCGACGCGATCCAAGAGGCTGCGCAGCACGCGGAAGCTGGAGGGCACGATGCCGCTCGCGGCGCCGGAGTGCACGCCTTCCGTGAGCACTTCCACGGTGAGCGTGCCCACCAGGTTGCCGCGCAGGGAAGTGGTGGTCCAGAGCTGGTCGTAGTTGCCGCACTCGGCATCCAGGCATACCACCAGACTCACGTCGCCCAATCGCTTGCCCAGGGTCTCGATGTAGTGGGGTAGGTCATAGCTGCCGGATTCTTCGCAGCACTCGATGACCAGCACGCAGCGGGCATGCGGGATACCCTGCTCCTGCAGCGCGCGCACCGCGGTGAGGGAAGCGAAGGTGGCGTAGCCATCGTCAGCGCCGCCGCGGCCATAGAGCTTGTCGCCCCGGCGGTTCGGCTTCCAGGGGTCGAGGCCCTCGAGCCAGCCGGTGAATTCGGGTTGCTTGTCCAGGTGCCCGTAGAGCAGCACCGTGTCCTTGCCTTCGCCCGGTATCTCGGCGAACAGCAACGGCGTGCGGCCGGGCAGGCGCATCACTTCCACCGTCATGCCCTTGATGGGCTGCTTGCGGCACCAGTCGGCGGCCAGCTCCACCGCCTTGTCCATGTAGCCGTGGGCCTGCCAGTCCTTGTCGAAGTTGGGCGACTTGTTGGGGATACCTATATAGGTCTCAAGCATGGGCAGGATCGACTGATCCCAGGTCTGGTCGGTGAACTGCTTGAGGGCTTTCAGGTCCATGCGTCGTCTCCGGACAAGGTAAGGATGGCAGGGTGAAGGATTCTAACCCAGGGCGAAGAAGGCTTCCGCGTTACGCGTGGTCTCCCGGACGAGCTGGTCCACGGGTCTGTCCAGGCACTCCGCCACCACCTGTGCGATGTGTTTCAGGTGCATGGGCTCGTTGCGGTTCGACGCGGGCTTAGGCGCCAGGTCGCGTGGGATGAGGTAGGGAGCGTCGGTCTCAAGCATGAGTTTTTCTGGGGGGATGAGCCCCACGCAGTCCCGCAGGTGCTTGCCGCGGCGCTCGTCGCAGATCCAGCCGGTGATGCCGATGTGGCAATCCAGGGAGAGATAGTCTCTCAGCTCCGCCGCGTCGCCCGTGAAGCAGTGCACCACAGCCTTCGAGAGCTTGGGGCGATGCGCCGTAAGGATGCGCATGAAGTCCGCGTGGGCATCCCGCTGATGCAGGAACACGGGCTTGCGGCATGTCTCCGCCAAACCAAGCTGCATCTCGAAGACTTCCCGCTGCACGTCCTGCGGCGAGAAGTTGCGGAAGTAGTCGAGTCCGCATTCGCCGACAGCCACCACCTGGGAATTTCCCAACAGCTCCCGTAGTTCGGCAGCTGTATCCGCCGTGGCGTCCTTGGCGTGATGAGGATGCACGCCGGCGGTGGCGTAGAGCCCCGGATACCGGCGGCTGAGCTCCAGGGCCTTGCGGCTGTGGGCGGCGTCGCTGCCCGTGACCACGAAGCGCCCCACGCCCGCGGCATGGGCCCGCGCGATCACCTCATCCCGGTCCGCGTCGAAGCTGTCGTGGGTGAGGTTGGCACCGATATCCACCAGCAGGGATGCCGGGGAGGGAGTGACATCTGTCATTCCAAATTCCTGATGGATGAGACTGCCCGTCCCCGGGGTCAGCGCCTAGGATGGCGTCGTGAGAGGGAAGGGTCCGCGGGGCGCAAGTGTAAACTAAGCGCTTCCGCGCCGACACACGGGTTTTAGGGAGCCTGACGTGCCTTTGGACAGAGAAGCTTTGGATGCCTTGCGCATGGATCGAGGCGCGGACGACGCGGCGGTGAGACGCCGCAGCCGGCCGTTGATCTTCGGCGCCCTGGTCTTGCTGGTGCTCGTCGTGGCCCTGGTGGCCTGGTTGTTCCTCAAGCCTTCCTATATATCAGTGCAGACCGCCCCCGCACGGGTGCTGCAGGACACGGCCGCCGCCGGCTCCGGCGCACGATTGCTGAACGCCTCTGGTTACGTGGTGCCGCGCCTGCAGGCGGTGGTGTCCTCCAAGGTCACCGGCAAGGTGAGCCAGGTGCTGGTGGAAGAGGGCATGCACGTGACCTCAGGCCAGGTGCTGGCCCGGCTCGATGATTCCACCGCCCGCGACCAGGTGAACGTGGCCAAGAGCCAGTACGCCTCGGCCCAGGCTCAGGCTGCCCAGATAGAAGTGGAGCATGCCAACGCCCTGCGTGACCTGGATCGCACCAAGGCCTTGTACGCGCGGCACTTGGTCAGCCAGTCGGACATGGATGGCGCCACCACCAAGGAAGCCAGCCTGCAGGCTTCGCTGGACAGCGCCCGCCAGCAGATAGGCGTGGCGCAGAACGGCATGGCCCTCGATCAGCAACTGCTCGACGACACCGTGATCCGCTCGCCCTTCGCTGGCGTGGTGGTGTCCAAGGACGCGCAGCCCGGCGAGATGATCTCCCCCAACTCCGCCGGCGGCGGCAACACCCGCACCGGCATCGCCACCGTGGTGGACATGGGTTCCCTGGAGATCGAGGTGGACGTGAACGAGGCCTACATCGGCCGCGTGCATGCCGCGCAGAAGGTGGATGCCGTGCTGGATGCCTATCCGGACTGGCACATCCCCTCGCACGTGGTGAGCATCATCCCCACCGCGGACCGGGACAAGGCCACGGTGAAGGTGCGCGTCGGCTTCGACAAGCTGGACCCGCGCATCCTGCCGCAGATGTCCATCCAGGTGTGGTTCCTGGGAGACGAGATAGGTGCCGGTACCCAGGCCCCGCCAGCGCGGGTGCTGATACCCCAGGCCGCCCTGCACAAGGATGGCGCCTCGCCTTACGTGTTCATCTTCGACGACGGCCGCGTGGAACGCCGCGCGGTGAAGGTGGGGGCCGTGACCGGTTCCGACGTGGAGATACTGGCCGGTGTCAGCGGCGACGAAAAGGTCATCATCGCCTCGGACAAACCCTTGTCCGAGGGCGCGCGGGTGCGCGAGATCCCGGCCCCCTAGTCAGATGAGAGCAGGAGACTTGAGCATGAGCAGCCCCCGATCCGCCACCAGACCTGAGGCCGGCACGCCGCTGGTGCAGCTGCAGGGCATCCGTAAGGACTACCAGCGCGGCAACGAGACCGTGCACGTACTGCAGGCCCTCGACCTCGATATCCCGCGCGGCGACTTCCTGGCCCTGATGGGTCCCTCCGGCTCCGGCAAGACCACGCTCTTGAACCTGCTGGGCGGCATCGACCGCCCCACCGACGGCAAGCTGATGGTGGATGGCACCGACATCGCTGCCTATACCGAGTCTGACCTGGCGCGCTGGCGCGCCCGCAACGTGGGCTTCGTGTTCCAGCTCTACCACTTGTTGCCGGTGCTCTCCGCCGAGCGCAACGTGGAGCTCCCCTTACTGCTCACCGGCCTCACGGCCTCTGAGCGCAAGCGCCGCGTGCAGGCGGCGCTCTCTCTTGCCAACATCGCCGACCGCGCCAAGCACAAGCCCTCGGAACTCTCCGGCGGCCAGGAGCAGCGCGTGGGTATCGCCCGCGCCATCGTCGGCGATCCCTTGCTGTTGCTCTGCGATGAGCCTACCGGCGACTTGGACCGCAAGTCCGGCGACGAGATCCTGGATCTCCTGCAGGCCCTCAACCGGGAGCAGGGCAAGACCATCGTCATGGTCACCCACGATCCGCACGCCGCGGCCCGCGCGCGCCGCATCCTCTACATGAACAAGGGCAAGCTCTCCACGGAGCCCGAACGATGAAGTACATGCCGCTCATCTGGGCCAACCTGATGCGCCGCAAGGTACGCACGGTCTTCACCCTCCTGTCCGTGTTCATCGCCTTCATGCTGTTCGCGGTGCTGGGTGCCGTGAACCAGGCCTTTACCGGCGGCGTGCAGCTGGCGGACGCGAACCGGCTGGTGGTGACCAACAAGGTCGGCCTCATCAACTCCATGCCCATCAACTACGCGGACCGCATCGCCACGGTGCCCGGCGTGAGCCAGATCACCTGGCAAGAATGGGTGGGCGCCTACTTCCAGGACCCGCGCCAGCCCATCACCGGCTTCGGCGTGGATGAGAACAGCTTCCTGCAAGTGCATGACGACATGAGCGTGCCGCCGGACCAGGCCCAGGCCTGGATCAAGGATCGCCAGGGTGTGCTGATCGGCGAAGGCGTGGCCAAGCGCTATGGCTGGAAGCTGGGCGACCATTTCCCGCTGCGCTCCAACATCTGGCGCGACAGGCAGGGCAACAGCACCTGGGACGTGACCGTGGACGCCATCTACCACGGCGGACCCGGCGATCAATTGCTGATGCACTACAAATACCTGGACGACACCCGCGCCTTCCGCAACAACCAGGTGGGCATGTTCATGTTGAAGATCGCCAGCCCCGACAAGGCGGCGCCCATCGGCGAGCAGATCGACCAGATGTTCGCCAACTCCGATGCCGAGACCAAGACCTCCACCGAGAAGGCCTTCGTGCAGGGCTTCGCCGCCATGCTCGGCAACATCGGCAAGATCGTCACGGGCATCGTCACGGCCGTGCTGTTCAGCATGCTGCTGGTGATCGCCAACACCATGGCCCAGTCCATCCGCGAGCGGGTGAGCGAGCTCGCGGTGCTGAAGGCCTTGGGCTTCAGCCGTGGCGGCGTCGGGTCCATGGTGCTGGCCGAATCGCTGTTGGTCACTGCCCTGGGTGGTGTGCTGGGATTGTTCCTTGGCGCCGGCATGGCCAGCGGTATCGGCTCCCATCTGCCTTTCGTCCAGGACTTCCACACCCCGCCCAAGACGCTGGCCATCGGCATCCTGCTGATGGTGGTCTTGGGTCTGCTGGCCGGACTCCTGCCTGCCGCCCAGGCCATGCGCCTGCAGGTGGCCGCTGCGCTGCGGAGAGCCTGACATGCGCTGGATATATCAGTTGTATACGGTGTGCCTGCTGAACCTCGGCAACCTCAAGGCACGCCTGGACTCTTCCCTGGTGGCGGTGATCGGTTTCACCGGCGTCATCATGGTATTCGTGGCGGTGTTCGCCATCCGTGACGGTTTCAACAGCACCCTGCGGGAATCCGGATCGCCGGACGTAGCGGTGGTGCTGCGCGGCGGTGCCGGCGCGGAAGTGAACAGCGTGCTCAGCGTCAACGACGCCAAGCAGGTGGCCACGGCCCCCGGAATCAAGACCGGCGCCAACGGTCCGGTGACCTCGGACGAACTCCTGGTGCAGCTCAGCATGCCCAAGATCGATAGCGGCACCGACGCCAACGTGCCGTTCCGCGGTGTGGACGCCAGCGCCTTCCTGGTACACGAGAAAGCGCGGGTGGTGGAGGGGCGCAACTTCCAGCCCGGCCTGAACGAGGTCATCGTCGGCCTGCGCGCTTCGCACGAGTACCGGGGCCTGCATCTGGGCGACATCATCCATTCCGGCCCGTACCAGTGGAAGGTGGTCGGCCTGTTCGACGATGGCGGCGTCTACGCCTCTGAAGTCTGGGGCGACCTCACGGTGATGCAGTCCGCCTACAAGCGCGGCAGCTCCCTGGAGTCCGTATACGCGAAGCTGGCCTCGCCCGGCGACTTCCAGCAGTTCAAGGACTTCCTCACCTCTGACCCGCAGCTCACGGTGAGCGTGGAGCGGGAGACGGATTTCTACGCCGAGCAGTCCAAGGCCATGAATGCCTTCATCACCTTCGCCGGCACCGCCATCGCCATCCTCATGGGCATCGGCGCCATCTTCGGCGCGGTGAATACCATGTACAACTCGGTCTCAAGCCGCGCCGCGGAGATCGCGACCTTGCGGGCCCTGGGCTTCGGCCGCTCGCCGGTGCTGCTATCGGTGCTGGTGGAAGGCATGTTGTTGGGCCTGGTCGGCGGCATCATCGGCGGCGTGCTCGCCTACGTGATGTTCAACGGCATCGAGACCAGCACCATGGGCTCCAACTTCGCGCAGCTGGCATTCTCGTTCCGGGTCACCCCGGCGCTCCTGGTGGAAGGCGCCATCTTCGCGCTGTTCATGGGCTTGCTGGGCGGCCTGTTGCCCGCAGTGCGGGCGGTGCGGATGCCGATCGCTTCCAGCCTCAGGCAACTCTGAGCTACTCGGCCAGCGGTCTTTGCTTGTAGAAAAGGCTGAGCTGCTGATAGAGCTCGGGTGAGAAGTTGCGCAGGCGCCGCGGCGCCTCGAAGAAGGCCTCGCTGGCCACCGCGAAGAACTCGCCGGGGTTCTCCAGGCCGTAGGGGTCCAGGGGCGGCGGGTAGCCTTCACGAATGCGTTGTTCCAGCTGTCGGTAGGCGGCGCCCAACACCTGCGACCAGGCGCGCCGGCTCATGCGTTTGTGCAGCGGCGGGAAGCCGTTGGCTTCGCCGTTCAGCATATCCAGCTTGTGGGCCATCTCGTGTATCACGACGTTGTGGCCGTCACCTGCCTGGGCGATGGGTTCCCAGGCCAGTATCACCGGCCCCCGTTCCCAGGCTTCGCCGTGCAGCGGCGTGTGTTGGCGATGTACCACGCCGGCCTCGTCCACACGCTCCCGTTCCGGCACGAAAGTGTCGGGATAGACCACGATGGAACTCCAGTCCTCGTACCAGTGCAGCCCGAGCTTGAGGATGGGCAGGCAGGCGTAGGCGGCGAGCAGGGTACGCATGCCGGAGTCCATCTGCAGGCCCTGCACCGGCTCCAGGCTCTTGTCATGCAGCAGCAGCGTCGCCAGCACCCGCAGGCGTGCCTGGTTCGAAGCATCCAGGCTGCGCACCGGTTCGGAACGAGCCAGCGCCGCCCGCCAATCGGCTTCGGCGATGGGCTGGTGCTTCAGGATGCGCCGTTCACGCCAGCGGTCGAGGAAGTCGAACATCACTAGGGAGATGGGGTCATGCCGTCCTTGGGCAAGGGCGGCTTTACTCGTTCTTCCACTTGAAGCCGAAAGAGCCCAGACCCAGGAACAGGGCGCTCATGCAGGCCATGGACAGGAGTTGCGGCCAGACCTCACCGATGCCGGCCCCATCCAGCATGATCTTGC
>DASXYJ010000188.1:0-3188 GCA_036502565.1 Gammaproteobacteria bacterium | reverse complement strand
CGTTTGGACACGGCACTTACCTTCTAGAGTCTGCGGACAGTATACGGCAGGCGATATAACGCTTCAGAGACAAGGGGGAGCATAAAGCACAAGGCCGTTGCCACCTCGCGATGACAACGGCGCTTGCTTTCCGGACCCCGCCGCTCAGGCGTTGGGCAGATGTTCCTTGATGTAGCTGATGGCCTGGCCGACGGTGGTGATCTTCTCGGCCTCTTCATCCGGGATCTCGCACTCGAATTCCTCTTCGAGCGCCATGACCAGTTCCACGGTGTCCAGCGAGTCAGCGCCCAGATCGTCCACGAAGGAGGCCTGGGTAGAGACCTGGTCTTCCTTCACACCCAGCTGTTCGACGACGATCTTCTTGACGCGATCTTCAATGCTGCTCATGACTGTTGGGACTCCCAGTGTGACAAAACAGTTCGGTTATCCGGTATTTCCGGCCAAACTGGGGGCGATAGTGTAGAGAAAACCCCCCGCCCGCGCCAGTTGTGCTTTAAACCCATTATAAACGGGCTTTAAACCGGTAAAAACGCCCGCCCGGTGGCGGTTTTTAGGCCATGTACATGCCGCCGTTCACGTGGATGGTCTCGCCGGTGATGTACCCGGCGCCCGGCGACGCCAGGAACAGCACCGTCTGGGCGATGTCCTCTGCGGCGCCGAGGCGCCCCAGCGGGATCTTGCCCAGCAGGCCGGTGCGCTGCTCTTCGGTGAGCGCGCGGGTCATGTCGGTGTCGATGAAGCCCGGCGCCACGGTGTTCACAGTGATGTTCCGGGAGCCGATCTCCTGGGCCAGGGAACGGGTGAAGCCCATGATGCCGGCCTTGGCCGCGCAATAGTTGGCCTGGCCCGGATTGCCGGAAGCGCCTACCACCGAAGCGATGCTGATGATGCGGCCATGGCGTGCCTTCATCATGCCGCGCATGCAGGCCTTGGAGGCGCGGAACACCGAGCTGAGGTCGGTGTTGATCACCGCGTCCCAGTCCTCGTCCTTCATGCGCATCAGCAGCGTGTCGCGGGTGATGCCGGCATTGTTCACGAGCACGGTGACGTCGCCGAACTCCGCGGCGATCGCCTTCACCGCGGCCTCGACCTGTGCGCTGTCCGCCACGTCCAACACCAGGCCCTTGCCCTTGATGCCATCGGCCTTGAGATAGGCACTGATCTGCTCCGCGCCCTCGGGCCGGGTGGCGGTACCGATCACCGCGGCGCCGGCCTTGCCCAGCGCCTGTGCGATGGCCTTGCCGATGCCGCGGGTGGCGCCGGTGACGAGGGCGATGTCCTGGTTCAACATGCTCAGGCTCCTGCCGCGGCCAGGGCGGCCTGCAGCGTCGTGGGGTCATACACGGGAAGACATTCCACGCTCTTGTCGATGCGCTTGGCGAGTCCGACCAGCACCCTGCCCGGGCCGAATTCGAACTGCTTCACTAGACCGTCGCCGGCCAGCTTCTGCACCGTCTCCACCCAGCGCACTGGGTTGTGCAGCTGCGCCTTCAGCGCGGCACGGATCTCATCAGGATTCGAATGGGCGCGTACGTCAACGTTGTGGATGACGGGGATGCGCGGCGCCTGGATGTCGAGAGCCGCGAGCTTCTGCGCGAGGCGCTCGGCAGCAGGCTTCATGAGCGCGCAATGGGAGGGCGCGCTCACCGGCAACGGCAGCGCGCGCTTGGCACCGCGGGCCTTGCAGGCCTCGCCGGCGCGTTCCACCGCGGCCTTGGAACCGGCGATCACCACCTGTCCTGGTGCGTTGAAGTTCACCGCTTCCACCACGTCGCCTTGCGCGGCTTCGGCACAAGCGGCGCGTACTGCATCATCGTCGAGGCCGATGATGGCGGCCATGGCACCCTCCCCTGCGGGCACGGCTTCCTGCATGGCGAGTCCGCGGAACTCCACCAGCTTGATGGCAGCCTTGAAGTCCATGGCGCCGGCGCATACCAGCGCCGTGTACTCACCGAGGCTGTGGCCGGCCATGGCGGACGGGTCGCGGCCGCCGGCGGCTTTCCAGGTGCGCCAGGCGGCGACGCCCGCTGCCAGCAGCGCCGGCTGGGTCTGTTGCGTGGAGTTCAGGCGTTCCTCCGGGCCCTGCTGGGTCAAGGCCCAGAGGTCGTAGCCGAGCGCCTGTGACGCCTCCGCGAAGGTCTGCTGCACCTCGGGATGGGCGCCGGCCAAGTCCCCCAACATGCCGATGGACTGGGAACCCTGACCCGGGAACACCGCGGCGAAACTCATGCTCCGTCTCCGGACTGCTGTGATTTGCGCATTATACGGTGCCACGGCAGAGCCCCGCCAAAACCGAGGAGGGCACCGGCGAAGGCGCCATACAGATGCGCATCCACGATCACTAGGCCGCCGGAGGAGACGCTGGAGAACGGCAGCGCCCCGAAGCACTGTTCGTAGATGAGCTTCGCCACCAGCACCGCCGCCAGCATCCAGCCGAAGCGGTCGCGCTTGCGGATGAGCCCCAGGGAGCCGACCGCCCACAGGGTGTCCAGGGCGCCGGAGATGCCCACGTACCAGTCGACTCGCGGGTCGCCGATGAGCAAGCCGACGCCCACCGCCAACGCCCCTGCGCAGACCGCCGCCGGCATGCGCCAGCCGGTGAGCACGTCCTCGAACAGCAACCACAGCAACACCAGCCCCGCCATGTCCTCCAGCAGATGTCCGGCACCCAGGTGCACGAAGTTGCCGGTGAACAGCCGCCAGACCTGGCCGTGCTCGATACCGGCCCGGTCGTAACGCAGCAGCAGCCGCGCCGGCTCGCCCAGGGCCGCGAGCAGCAGGCACGGCAGCAGCACAGCGAGCAGCGGGCAGTGCCGTCGCAGCAGGTTCATGGCCGTGGCGAGAGGCTTATGGGGCGTGAGGAGCATCGGGGCCTTGGTGTATGATTGGCATCCGCGCAGGACGCGCTTTTCCCCAAGATTTTACCAGCCAAAACCTATGCAGACCCGCAACACGCAATCCGGTTTCACCCTCATCGAAGTGATGGTGGTGGTGGTCATCCTCGGCATCCTGGCGGCGGTCATCGTCCCCAAGATCATGGACAAGCCGGACGAGGCCCGTATCGTCAAGGTTAAGGCCGACATCCAGGCCATCCAGTCCAGCCTGGAGGTCTACCGGCTGGACAACTATGTATATCCCAGCACCGATGAAGGCCTGCAGGCCCTGGTGCAGAAGCCGGCCTCGAGCTC
>DASXYJ010000187.1:0-10287 GCA_036502565.1 Gammaproteobacteria bacterium | reverse complement strand
TCCTCGGCCTGCGCGTCGCGGCCGGAGACGTTGGGGTTGGCCTCGGCGATGCCGTTGGCCAGCCAGTACATGCCGAAGGCGAAGGCCACCAGGATCCCGAGCACCAGCATGAAGGTGTCGTAGAAGTGGCGGTCGTGCTTGGTCTCGGCGGACTCGTGCTGGGCGGGTTTCTTCTTGGCGGCCATGGGTTCGTCCGGTGCTTGGGCGGGACCAAGCCCGCGTGAGGGCTGCGATTATATAAGGTTCAGGCGGGCGCTTCACCCCGCTGGGGAAGGCTAGAAACGCAGGGTATAGGCCACGCCCAGGCCGTAATCCTCGTAGCTGGTGTTGTAGCCGTCCACCTTGCGGCCACTCAGGGACTTGCCGGTGAACAGCACGTCCCAATCGCCATAGTGGAACTGCCAGCGCCAGGTCTGGTAGAGGAACAGCTGGGCGCTGCTGGAGACCGGCATCGAGGTGGCGAGGATGGTGCCGTTGCCCTGGGGCGTATAGAAGATCGGATTGCCGTTGAAGTGGTACATGGCCACCCCCGCTCCGTAGCCGAACAGCCAGAAACTGTCGCTGCCCGGATACACCGGCCCCAAGCGCAGGTAGAGGAAAGGCGCCGCTGAGAGGAAATCGCCCGTCACCTTCGAGCCCAGGTCGTTGCCGATGATGGCGCTGCTGTAGGGGTTCAGTTGGTAGTGGGTGTCCTGCTGGCCGAAGCTGCCGATCACGGACCAGCTCAGGGCCGCGTCGCCGTACTTCATCGGGTACTTGGTGAGCACGTGCTCGCCGGTGGTGTAGTTGAGCAGCAGCGCCGGGCGGCCGTTGTCGGTGAGCTGGGAACTGGTGCCCGGCTTGCTCATCTTGAAGGTGCCCTGCTCGTAGCTCAGGCCGAGCTGGATGGACTGGCCCTTGAGGAACTCCGCGATGGGGTCGCTGGCGGCGGGCGTGGTGGATCCGGAATCGGAGCCCGAGGTGGCGGCGGGCTTGTCATCGGCCAGCGTCGCGAGCGGCAGGCAGCAGAGCAGCAGGATGGCGCAGGCAGTTGGTTTCATGGCCGCCCCCTAGTACCAGTGGTAGCCGATGAGCAGCAGGGCTTCGCTGCGGGTGGTGGCGGGTTGCCCGTAGGCGGACCAGATGCGGTACGCGTTCGCCGCCATCGACACCGACCAGTGGCTGTCGCTCTCCCAGCCCACGGTGAGGCCGATGCCCGGACCATAGATGCTGGAACTCACGGTGCCGCCCTGCTTCAGCAGCGTATCGTGGAACAGGAACTGGCCGCCCAGGAACACCGAATTCCCGGCCCAGTAGCGCGCCTGCAGGCCGCCCTCGCCGGTCTCGATGTCGAAGCTCTTGTCGGTGGTCTCGCTGCCGAGCAGGAGATAAGGGTTCAGGGACCAGTGCTCGTCCACCATGAACTGCACATCAGCCTGCAGGAAGCCGCCGTTGCTGTTGCCATAGAGCGAGGAGTCCTGGCTGCTGAGGGCACCGACATAGAAGCCGAAGCCATTGTCCGGCGCCGCCTGGGCCTGGACGCCGCATAGGCACAGCAGTGCCCCCATGCTTCGCATGGCGAAATATCTCATCGCCGGATTGCCCATCGCCGTCTCCCCCAACAGCACTGGTCTAAGCTTCAGATTAGCCTAAAATCTGTAATGTTCCATACATTAAGCAGGGGAGATGTTCCGATGGGACCAAGATATCGGCTTTCCTCGATAGTCGCGGCAGTACTCCTGGCTGCCTGCGTCCAGCAGCCCCTCTACACGCCGCCTTATACCCGTGCCCCGCCGGTCTCCCTCGCCCCACCCCTGCCGGTCACGCTCGTCGTCACCTATGCCCGGGACGGCAAGCGCGATGCCAAGCGCGAACAGGAGTTGATGGGGCAGCTCCATGACCTGCTGGCCTCTGGCGAGAGCTTCCAGCCGGTGCAAGCTGCCGCGGCGGTGGGTACGCTCACGGTGGCGGTGGAAGACAACGCCACCACCAAGCACCGCTCGCTGCTCGGTACCCTGAGTGCCGCCCTCGGGCACCTGCTCATCGGTCAGCCGGAGTTCACACCCGAAGGGCGGCGCACCGCACGCGCCCTGGATGTTGACATCAGTTACGCACCGGGGGCGGGGCCGGCCCAGAGCCAGATATACACCAGCGCCCTGGTGACCGTTACCAACAACAGCCAGGAACCTACCGACCTCGTGGCCGTGCCCGACCGCGCCCACGCCGAGCTCACCCTCATCGGCAACGATCTCAACCTGTTCGCGGCAGGGCTGGCGAAGCCCGCGGGCCCTTGATTCCGCGAGTCTGGGCTTCAGGTATCCTTGCGCCCCCGCGCGCCTCGAGACGAGACGCCGGCCGGGATGTCCTTAGGGATCCATGAACCGTCGCTGAGGGGGAAAAGCAGATGAACGCCAAGAGACTCCTGGCCGACTCGCTGGCCGCATCGCTCGTGTGCGTCGCCGTCATGGCTCTGGCCGGTTGTCTGCGCGCACCGGATGACGTGGAGCATGAGGCCGTGTCCCGCGTGGGCAGGCCCCTGACCCTGGAGGATATGCAGAAGGCCATCCCGCTCGCCGCGCAGGAGGAAGACTGGGAGAAGGTGGCGCTGGTGGCGCCGGGACACTACGTGGTCACCCGTACGGTGGTGGCCGGGCAGGAGTACGCCACCGTGGACGTGTTCTATACCGCCGAGGACTACAGCATCCATTACAAGGACAGCCTGGGTCTGCGCTACGACGGGCTGCACGGCGTCATCGGTCCCCGCTACCAGACCATGGTGGGCGATCTGGCGGAACGCATCTTCAAGGTCACTTTCCAGATCAGCAGTGGCCAACAGCTCTGAAGAGACGAACAGGTATAATCGACATCGAGAGCGCCCGTAGCTCAGTTGGGCGAGCCGCATGCGGCGAGCGCGAGGCAGGATGCCGAGCTGGATTGGCGCCAGGGATGGATGAGAATCGGATTTAGGATAGAGAGCTTTAACAAGCGCCCGTAGCTCAGCTGGATAGAGCGTGTGCCTCCGGCGCACAAGGTCAGGGGTTCGAATCCCTTCGGGCGCGCCAACAAATGAAAAGGGGGACCCTTCCTGGGGTCCCCCTTTTCATTTGCCGGTCGCGGGCCTGATCGATTCGAACCCCTGACCGCTCAATCGGTGTTCGACAAAATCGCCCGGAGCGATTTTGGACCGCCGAAGGCGGGCCCCCGAAGGGGGCGAACCCCAGGGATGGGGTGAGCAATCCCTTCGGGGGCGCTATCGGATTCGAACCTTCGGTTCGCGGGTCCAAGAGTCCACAGTACCGTCCTTGGTGTGCCTTCCGGCCCCGCCATCCTTGGCGGGGCGTTCGGCCGGACGAGCAGCCACTGGCTGCTCGCTAAAATGCCGGCCTCACCCTTCGTCACCCGCTCGGCGGCTGGCGCCGCCTCGCCCCTTCGGGCGCGGATGAGGAATCGAACCCCTGACCCCTACTCAGTTACTCCTCTGGCAGCTCTTGACATCTATACTGTGTGATATACACTATATGGCACATACCATTTGGCACATGGGTAAGACATGGGAACTGATGCTTTCGAGAACCTTCGCCTGGAGCTGCGCCGGGGATCCCTGATCCTGGCGGTACTGGCTGAGCTCAGGCAGGAGCAGTACGGCTACACCCTGCGCAAGGCCTTGGGCCAGCACGGCTTGGCCATAGACGAAGGCACCCTCTACCCCCTGCTGCGGCGCCTGGAGACCCAGGGGCTGCTCCAGAGCCAGTGGCGTGAGGAGGACAAGCGCAACAAGCGCTTCTATCAGCTCTCCCCGGAGGGCATCCAGATCCTGGAGCAGTTGAGCGCCGAGTGGCACGCCATCAACAGCTCCCTCGACCAAATCCTGTAAGGAGCAGCACATGGAAATCCTCGACCGTTACCTGAACTTCATCCGGCTCCTGCTGCCGCGCGCGAAGCAGCAGGACATCATCGCCGAGCTCTCCGAAGACCTGCGCGGCCAGATGGCCGACCAGGAGGCGGAGCTGGGCCGTCCGCTCAACCAAGCCGAGATCGAGGCGGTGCTTAAGCGCTGCGGCCATCCGCTCATGGTGGCGGCTCGGTACCAGTCCCAGCAGGCGCTCATCGGCGTGCCCTTCTATCCGCTCTACATCTTCGCCCTGAAGCTGGTGCAATGGGTGCTGTTCCCGCTGCTGCTGGTGGTGGGCGTGGCGGTGGCGCTGTTCCGCGTGCATCCCTTCCTCAACATGGCCGGGGCCATCGGCGACGCCATCGCCAGCGCCCTGTACATGGTCGGTCTCATCACCGTGATCTTCATCGTGCTGGAGCGCCTGCAGGTGAAGCTGAGCTTCCTGGACGACTGGAAGCCCAGCGAGCTCCCCAAGCTGCCAGTGGTGCCGGACCAGAAACTGATCCCGCGCTCCGATTCCATCGGCGGCTTCATCGGCTGCGCCGCCTTCCTGTCTTGGTGGACCGGCATCCTGCACATCCCGCAGACGCCGAAGCTCGAGTTCCTGAACCCGATCCCGGCCGACTTCTTCTGGCCGGTGCTGGCGCTGTTCGCCGCTGAGATGGCGCTGCACGCGGTGAACCTGTTCCTGCCCTGGTGGACGCGCCGCCGCGCCGCCGTGCGCGTGCTGTTCGACGTCTGCGCGCTGGCGCTCAGTGTGGCCCTGATGCGGGTCTGGCCCTGGTTCGCCTTCACCCTGCAGGGCGTGTCCCCGGACAAGCTGGCCCAGGTGGAACAGATCGTGAACCTCACCCTGTATCTGTGCGTATTGGGCACGGGCCTGGGCTATGGCATCCGCCTGCTGCAGGATATGCGCCGGGCCCTGGGCAAGGCGCCCTTCGCGAATCCGCTGGTCAGTTGGTTCGGCGGCGCCCAGAGTCGGTGAGGCAGACCCCATGCGGCCCACACCCCGCACATGGCGTTATCTGATGCCCTCGCAGCTCCTGCCGGCGGCGCTCATCGCCCTGGCAGTGCTGTATGCGGATGGGAAGATAGTGGTGCCGCAGGCCGGCGCTTGTCAGGCGGCGGCCGGAGCTTCAGTGGATGATACCGAGCTGCTGCTGCAGTTCGTCGGGACTCAGGAACTCCAGCGGCAGGCCCAGCATCAGATCGATGCGCTGTTCCAGTAGCGTGAAGGTCCGGGCGAAGGCCGCCAGGCGCTCCGCCTCGCTGCCCTCGACCGCCGCCGGATCCGGCAGGCCCCAGTGCACCTTCACCGGCGCGCCGGGCCAGAGCGGGCAGGCCTCGGCGGCGGCCTGGTCGCAGACCGTGATCACCACGTCCATATGGGGCGCGCCCTCGGCAGCGAACTCGTCCCAGCTCTTGCTGCGCAGTCCTGCGGTCTCTATCTCACAGGTGCGCAATACCTCCAGGGCCAGAGGGTTCACTCCGCCTTTGGGATGGCTGCCGGCGCTATGGGCCCGTAGCCGGCCTTCGGCCCGGGCGTTCAGCAGGGCTTCCGCCAAGATGCTGCGGGCCGAGTTCCCGGTGCAGAGAAACAGGACGTGCATGCCCTGATTATCGTCCCGCAGGGCACAAATTTCCGACAGCCTGCGGGTGGAAGCGGGCGTAAAATCCGGGCTCGCCTTGTCTCAACTCCATCCACATACGCCTGGAGCAGCCCATGAAGTCCCGTCTCGCCGCGCTCTCCTTTCTCTTCGCCCTCATCGCCGGGCAGGCGCTGGCCAGCACCTCGCCGTCCCAGGGCATGCAGTGGCGGCTAATCGGACCGTTTCGCGGCGGCCGGGTACTGGCGGTCTCGGGTGTGCGCGGCCAGCCGCAGCATTTCTACTTCGGTTCCGTGGACGGCGGCGTATGGGAGACGGATGACGCGGGCCGCACCTGGCAGCCCATCTTCGATTCGCAGCACGTGGGCTCCATAGGCGCGCTGGCAGTGGCGCCTTCCGATCCCCACATCATCTATGTCGGCAGTGGCGAAGCGGACATGCGTTCCGACATCGCTTATGGCGACGGCATGTACAAGTCCACGGATGCAGGCAAGACCTGGACGCACATAGGCCTTGAGGATTCACAGCAGATCGGCAAGGTGCTGGTGGATCCCTCCAATCCCAACGTGGTGTTCGTGGCGGCCCTGGGCCATGCCTACGGCGCCAACGAGACGCGCGGCGTGTTCCGTTCCACGGACGGCGGCGCCAGCTGGAAGAAGGTGCTCTATAAGGATGCGGCCACCGGCGCCATCGACCTCAGCTTCGGCGCCGACGGCAAGACCCTCTATGCCGCGCTCTGGCAGACGCGGCGGCCGCCCTGGAACGTGTACCCGCCTTCCAATGGCCCGGGTTCGGGCCTATACAAGTCCACTGACGGCGGTGACACTTGGGAACAGATCACCGGCCACGGCATCGAAGCCGAGGGACTCGGCCGCATGGGCATCGCGGTGTCCCTCTCGAACCCGAACATCGTCTACGTGCTGGCGGACGCGAAGCAGGGCGGCCTGTACCGTTCCGACGATGCCGGTGCGCATTTCACCAAGGTGAGTGGCGACAAGCGCATCTGGGCCCGCGGCTGGTATTTCTGCGGCATCGCCTTGGATCCCAAGCAGCCGGACGTGGTGTACATCTCCGACACCGCCATGTTCAAGTCCACCGACGGCGGCAAGAGTTTCCTGCCGTTCCTGGGTGACCCCACCGGTGACGACTTCCACACCCTGTGGGTGGATCCAGACGACGGCCGCCGCATGATCGCCGGCGTCGACCAGGGCACCATCCTCAGCGTCAACGGCGGCGACACCTGGACCACCTGGTACAACCAGCCCACCGGCCAGTTCTACCACGTGAGTACCGACACGCGCTTCCCGTACTGGGTGTACGGCGCGCAGCAGGATTCCGGCGCCGCCGCGGTGCCGAGCCGCACCGGGGACGCCTCCGACGGCATCAACATGCGCCAGTTCCACGAGGTCACGGCAGGCGGAGAGAGTGGCAACATCGCGCCGGACCCGGACGATCCGGACATCGTCTACGGCGGCAACGTGGACAAGCTCGACCAGAAGACCGAGCAGACCGCGGACGTGGATCCGACGCTGGCCTATCCGGACATCTATCGCGGCGAGTGGACGCTGCCGCTGACCTTCTCGCCCAGGGACCACGAGGCGCTGTACTACGGCAACCAGCACCTGTTCCGCACCCGCGACGGCGGCAAGCACTGGGCGCTCCTGAGTCCCGACCTGACCCAGAAGACCCTCACGGTGCCGCCGAACCTGGACACGGTCTCCGCCGCCAACACCGCCACGGTGGGTCAACGCCGCGGCGTGATCTACGCCATCGCGCCCTCGCGTTTCTCGGCCCAAGACATCTGGGTGGGCACCGACGACGGCCTCATCTGGCGCAGCCAGGACGACGGCAAGCATTGGGACGACGTCACCCCCAAGGGCCTGGTGCCCTGGTCCAAGGTCGGCATCCTGGAAGCCGGGCATTTCTCGGCGGATACCGCTTACGCGGCCATCGATCGTCATCGCGTGGATGACTACAAGCCCTACATCTACCGCACCCGCGATGGCGGCAAGACCTGGGAGCTCACGGTCACGGGCATCCCGGATGGCAGCTTCGTGAACGTGGTGCGCGAAGACCCGCTGAAGAAGGGTCTGCTCTATGCCGGCACAGAGCTCGGCATGTACCTGTCCTTCGACGATGGCGGCCATTGGCAGCCGCTGCAGATGAACCTGCCCATCACCTCCATCCGCGATATCGAGGTGCATCGCGATAAGTGGAGCGACGACCTGGTGGTGGCGACCCACGGCCGCGCCTTCTGGGTGCTGGACGACATCGCGGCCCTGCGCCAGTCGGGCGGCGTCACCGCGACCACGCTGTTCGCGCCGGACACGGCGCTGCGCATGCACCTGCCGTCCTTCACCGGCACGCCCATGCACAAGGACGAGCCCAAGGCGCCGAACCCCCCGGACGGCGCGGTCCTGGATTACTGGCTGCAGGCGGACGCCCAGCAGCCCGTGACCCTTGATATCAGCGACGCCAAGGGCAGGCCGGTGCGGCATTTCTCCAGCGCCGACAAGCAGACCTCGCCGGACCTGTCGAAGATCGATGCCACGGCCGAGTGGTTCCCGCGCCCGACGCCGGTGGTGGCGACTGAAGGCATGCACCGCTTCGTCTGGGACCTGCGCTATGCCGGCCCGGAGGCCCTGGGAGGCGAGGGCGTATGGGTGCTGCCGGGCACCTACAACGTGAAGCTCACGGTGGACGGCAGGAGCTATGCCCAGAAGCTCACGGTGGTGAACGACCCGCGGGTGAAGGCGACCCAGGCGGATCTCGCCAAGCAGCAAGCCTTCGCGCGTGAGGTGGGGGAGGAGCTGGCCAAGGTGGAGGTCACTGCCGAAGCGGTGCGCGGCACCTTGAAGCAGCTGGCGGATCTCCAGACCAAGGCCGCACCGGACTTGGCTGCCAAGCTCCAGGCTTATGAAGACGCGCTCTCGGCCCAGACCGAGCTGCATGCCGTGCCGCCAGGCTTCGGCCAGCCGGGCGGCGCGCCGGAGAAGCTCGGCAGCCTCTCCTATGTGGAAGGCGCCATGGGCGCCCTGCAGCCGGCGGTGGAGAACGCCGACGGCGCGCCCACGCCGGATGCGCTGAAGGGTTTCGCGCTGCAGAAGGCCAAGGCCGAGAAGGCTGCGGCCGCCTGGCAGAAACTCAAGGCGGAACGCGAGCCGGCCCTGGATGAGGGATTGAAGGCCGCAGGCCTGCCGGTGTTGGGCGGCAAATAGCGTACGGGTATCATCGGCGCGTGAACCCGGAACTCACGCCCGCCACTGCCCGCAAGACCGCCATCTGGCAGATGGCGTTCTTCGCCGGCCTGCTGATCGCCATCGCAGTCAGCGATGTGTTCACCGCGCTCGCGGACAACGCGCGCGGCGGCAATTTCCTGCCCTGGTGGAAGCCCGTCACCTGGGAGTTCTCCAGCGTCAGCGTCACCTGGTTCCTGATCTTCGGCGTGGCCTGGTGGCTCAAGCGCTTCCCCGTCACCCGCGCCGACTGGTGGCGCAGCCTGCCGGCGCATCTGCTGATCACCGTCCCGTATTCGCTGCTGCATGTGGCCGCCATGGTAGGTCTGCGCAAGCTGGTCTATGCCGCCCTGGGCAGCAGCTATGACTTCGGCGCCTGGTGGCCCAACTGGCGCTACGAATACAACAAGGACCTGATGGCCTACGGCATCATCGTGGCGGCCCTGATGGCCTTCCACATCTACGGCCTGTGGCTGGATTCCCACGCCAAGACCGCCGCCGCCGCTTTGCCTGAAGGCGCCCATCTGGAGCGTCTGGTGGTACGCAAGCTCAACCGCGAGTTCATCCTCAGCATCGGCGATATCGACCGCATCGAGGCGGACGGCAACTACGTGACGGTGTATGTGAAGGGCGACTCCTACCCGCTGCGGGAATCCCTGGTGGCCCTGGAGAAGCGCCTGGACCAGAAGCACTTCGCCCGGGTGCACCGCGGCCACATCGTGAACATCGACCGTATCCGGGAGATCCAGCCCTGGGACCACGGCGACTACCGCATCGTGCTCAAGGATGGCAGCTTCGTGAACTTTAGCCGGCGCTACCGCTCTCGCCTCAATCATCTGTTCCAGTAGCCGACTTCGTGTCCGGCGCGGCGCCGCTCGCCCCAGGGTGGCGCCGCTCGTCACCATCCCCCTGGCAAATGGCGGTCCCGCCGCTAGAGTGAGACCATCTTCGGAAGGAGTCTCGCCATGCGCAGCCTGATGTTGGTCCTCTTGAGCCTGCTGGTCTCCGGCGCCGCCCTGGCGGCTCCCGATGCGGGCTGGCCGGCCTATGGCGGCGATGCCGGCGGCACCCGCTATTCGCCCCTCACCCAGATCAGTCCCGCGAACGTGGATGACTTGCGGGTGGCCTGGATCTTCCGCACCGGTGAGCTGGGAGAGGGGGTGAAGGACTGGAAGCGCTCGGCCTTCGAGGCCACGCCCATCCTCTATCAAGGCACGCTCTATCTCACCACTTCCAGCACCGACGTGGTGGCGGTGGATGCCGCCACCGGCAGTCTGCGCTGGAAACATGCCAGCGAGGCGCGCAAGGACCTGCATTACTCCGACGGCGTCTCTCGCGGCGTGTCCCTGTGGGTGGACGAGGCGAGTCCGGCTAGCGCCGCCTGTCACGCACGTATCTACGCGCCCACCCTGGACGGGCGTCTCCTGGCACTGGATGCCGGCGACGGCAAACCCTGCGCCGATTTCGGCGAGCAGGGTGCGGTGAACCTGCTGAAGGACGTGGAGTGGAAGGAAGACAAGGACAGCGAGTGGCGTGACTACCTCGTGACCTCGCCGCCGGCCATCCTGGACGG
>DASXYJ010000186.1:0-11629 GCA_036502565.1 Gammaproteobacteria bacterium | reverse complement strand
AGTAAGGACATGGAGTCCTGGCAGCAGGAAGGCCGCACCTGGTACCGCATCAACGGGCCGCTGGTGAAAGACTGGCATCACAACCAGTGCGTGTACAGCGACAGCGACAACTTCGAGGCGGTGGTGCGCGGCATCGACGAGCGCGGCGCGCTGCTGGAGCTGACGCGCGACTACCGCGGCATCCGGCACACGGTGTGGGGCATCAACGCCCGTAACCGCGAGCAGAACTTCGCCCTCAACATGCTGCTGGATCCCGGCATCGACTTCGTCTCGCTATTAGGGTCAGCCGGCACCGGAAAGACCCTGCTGGCGCTGGCCGCGGGCCTGGCCCAGACCCTGGAGCAGAACCGCTACCGCGAGATCATCATGACCCGCGTGACGGTGCCGCTCGGCGAGGACATCGGCTTCCTGCCGGGCACCGAGGAGGAGAAGATGACGCCCTGGATGGGCGCGCTCATGGACAACCTGGAAGTGCTCACCCAGTCCGGCGAGGGCGGCGAATGGGGCCGTGCCGCCACCGGCGACCTCCTGCGCAACCGCATCAAGATCCGCTCCATGAACTTCATGCGCGGCCGCACCTTCCTCAACCGCTACATCATCGTGGACGAGGCCCAGAACCTCACGCCCAAGCAACTCAAGGCGCTCATCACCCGCGCCGGCCCCGGCACCAAGATGGTCTGCATCGGCAACGTGTCCCAGATCGATACCCCGTACCTGACCGAGACCACCTCCGGACTCACCTTCGTGGTGGACCGCTTCAAGCGCTGGCCCCACTCCGGGCATCTCACGCTGCTCCGGGGTGAGCGTTCGCGGCTCGCGGATTTCGCCTCGGAGACCCTGTAGGAAAGCCGCCCAAGCCTGCGTGGGTGCTTACAATTTCCGGTCGCCTGTGCTTAAATCAGGCGGTCATCTATCCGTCATCCTGGGGTACGCAGATGAAGAACAGATACACCGCCCTGTGGGCTGCCACGCTGACAGGCGCCGTTCTGGCTGCCTTGGCTCCCGCGGCTTCCGCCTCCAACTTCCAGCTCACCGAGCAGAGCGTCACCAGCCTGGGACGGGCCCACGCCGGCGGCGCCGCGGCAGCGGAAGACTCCTCCAGCATCTGGTACAACCCGGCCGGTCTCACCCAGCTCAGCGACGGCGAGATCATGGGCGGCTACAGCCTGATCCGCTTCGGCGCGGACTTCACCAAGACCTCCGCCACCGATGCCTTCGGCCAGAACCTCTCCGGCGGCGAGGGCGGCAGCGTCGGCAAGCTCGGCGGCCCGCTGTTCATCTACTACGCCCAGCCGCTCAGTCATGACCTGACCTTCGGCTTCGGCATCAACACGCCCTTCGGCCTGTCCACCAAGTACGACGACGACTCGATCTTCCGCTACCAGGCCATCTACAGCAGCGTGGCGGTGATTAATTACAACCCGACCCTGGCCTGGAAGATCAACGACCAGTGGTCCCTGGGCGGCGGCATCGACTACCAGACCATGAGCGTCAAGCTCACCAACGACATCGACTACGGCGCGATCTGCTTCAGCCAGGCCTCGCCGGTCACCTGCACCTCGCTCGGCCTCACCCCGCAGCAGCACGACGGCTTCTTCTCCGCCGATGCCAACGGCCACGGCTGGGGCTGGAACCTGGGCGCGCTCTTCAAGCTGAACGACAACAACCGCTTCGGTTTCTCCTACCGTTCCAAGGTCAAGCATGAGCTGTCCGGCGGCGCCAGCTTCACCAACGTGCCGGGGGCCTTCGCCACCCAGCCGCAGTTCCAGGACCAGAGCGTCACGGCGGACTTCGATTCGCCGGCCATGTGGTCCCTGAGCTGGGCCGGCCAGCTGGATGACCACTGGACGCTGTTCGGCGACTGGTCCCGCACCATGTGGAGCAGCTTCCAGAACCTCACCATCAACTTCGCCAACACCGGCACGCGGCCGGCGGTGGTGGACGAGGGCCTGAGCGACTCCAACCGCTTCGCCTTCGGCGCCGACTACCGCTTGAACGACGCCTGGACCTTCCGCGGCGGCCTGGCCCTCGACCTCTCGCCGGTCCCGGATCCGTCCGCGCCCTGCACCAGCACCGCCTTCAACCCGGCCTGCACCAACGACGTGAACGCAAGCCGCACCGCCCGTCTGCCGGACGGTGACCGCAAATGGATCTCGCTGGGCGTGACCTGGCGCATGACCGAGCATTCCCAGTGGGATCTCGGCTACGCCCACCTGTTCCTGGGTTCGAGCCTGGCCTTCAACCAGACCAACGCCGCGGGCGACGACCACATCGTCGGCACCTACCAGGCCGACGCTGACATCCTCGGCCTGTCGTATCGCTACAGGTTCTAAGAACTGACTCAGTCCATGAAACGAAAACCCCCGCTCTGCGGGGGTTTTTTTATGCCATCCCTGGCGCGGATATGAACTTCTTTCGACTCCCGGCCTTGGCTCGGCGCTCGCGGCGGTGCCGCGAGCCCCAGCATCGCCGGGTGCTTTTCTTTGTGGGCCCTGCGCCGACGCACATGCCATAATGGCGCCATCCGGATATGTCCCGCGCCGCGAGTCCCCGAACTTGCCGACCGCCTCCAAGAGAATCCTGCCCTGCCTCGCCGCCCTCCTGCTGGTGGGCAGCGGCGCCCTGGCCGCCACCGCGCCGCCGGCGGCGGTGTCCGCACCGGCGCCCCACAGCAACGACTACAACAGCAACCTCTCCGGCACTGACTTCAACCTGCCGCAGATCGGCGAGGCCGGCGCCGACGTCATCAGCCCGCAGGAGGAGTACCGGGTCGGCCTGCAGATCATCAACGAGCTGCGTGACTCCGGGGCCATCCTCGACGACCCGCAGCTGCAGCAGTACATCCAGGACGTGGGCCGGCAGCTCTCCTCCCACAGCGACAACCCCTCGCTGCACTTCGGCTTCTACGTCATCGACGACGACGAGATCAACGCCACCACCCTGCCCGGCGGCTTCATCGTGGTGAACAGCGGCCTGGTGCTGCTCACCGACAGCGAGGACGAGCTGGCCGGCGTTATCGCCCACGAGGTGGGCCACGTGACCCAGCGCCACCTGGCGCGGCAGTTGGAGGACCAGAAGGACCGCACCTTCATCAACCTCGCCACCGTGCTGGCGGCGGTGGTGGCCGCCTCCCGCGCCAGCGACCCGGACGTGGCGGTGGGCGCGCTGGCCAGCGCCCAGGCCTCCATCATCCAGCACCAGATCAACTACACCCGCGGCGACGAAGAGGAAGCCGACCGGGTGGGCATCGCCACCCTGGCGCGCGCCGGCTTCCAGCCCCAGGGCATGGTGGATTTCTTCGCGGTGATGCAGAAGAGCTCCTCGCTCAACGGCTACGACAAGATCCCCGAGTTCCTGATGGACCATCCGCTGGACCTGAACCGCATGACCGAGGCGCAGAACCGCGCCAGCCAGCTGCACGTGACGCCGCGGCCTGCCAGCCGCAGCTACGCGCTCATGAAGATGCGGCTGGAGGCCATGCAGAACAACGATGGCACCACCCAGCAGCTCGCCGACTTCCAGGGCCGCGTGGATTCGACCAAGGGCTGGGACCAGGTGGCGGCGCGCTACGGACAGGCGCTGGTGTTGCAGAAGGCCGGCCGCTCCGACGACGCGGTGGCGGCCATGCGCGCGCTAGTGAAGGAATATGACGACGTGATCGCCTTCCGCATCGGCCTGGCCGATGCGCTGATCCACGCCGGTCAGGTGCAGACAGGCATCGCCACCTATGCCGATGCCATGAAGCTGTTCCCGGACAGCGCGCCGCTGGTGCTGAGCTATGCCAACGACCTGATCGACGCCGGCAAGCCCAAGCAGGCGGTCGGCCTGCTGATGCCGCTCAGCCTCGACTCCCACGGCGAGCCGGAGGCGGTGCATCTGCTGGCCAAGGCTTATGACAAAGACGGCGACAGCGCCGACTCCCACTACTACATGTCCGAGTACTACCTGGCGAACGGCCTGCCGGCGGCGGCGGCTGACCAGCTGCGCATCGCGCTGGCCACCCCGGGCATCGACAGCGTGCAGAAGCAGCGCTACCGGGCGCGCCTGCACCGCGTGGAGGAAACGGCCCGCGAAGCCGCCCGCGACGGCGACGAGCACCCCTGACAGGCTGGCCGCGCGCCTGCTAGGATGGCGTGTCTCTCCGAGGAAGTCCCATGTCCGGTACGGCGCGCCGCCTCCTGCGGCCCCTCTTCGTCTCCCTCTGCATCCTCGCCGGCGCCCTGCTCGCCGGCTGCTCCAGCGCGCCACCCGAGCGCGTGACCAAGACCCAGGATCCCTGGGAGGGTTTCAACCGCAAGATCTACGCCTTCAACGACGCCTTGGACAAGCACGTGGCGCGGCCGGTGGCCCATACCTACGTGCGCGCCATGCCGGCGCCGGCCCGCAGCGGCATCCATAACGTCATCAGCAACGTCGACGAGCCGGTGACGGTGATCAACGACGCCCTGCAGGGCAAGCTCAAGCAGACCTTCCAGGACCTGGGACGCTTCCTCATCAACAGCACCGTGGGGTTGCTGGGCTGGTTCGACGTGGCCAGGCACGTGGGCCTGCCCCACCACGACGAGGACCTGGGGCAGACCCTGGCGGTGTGGGGCGTGCCCTCGGGACCCTATCTGGTGATCCCCGTCATCGGCCCCAGCAGCCTGCGCGACGCCGGCGGCCGGGTGGGCGACCTCTACCTCAACCCGCCCCGTGACCAGATTCCGCCGCGCTGGCGCAACGGCGAGCTGGTGGTGGACGGCCTGGATACCCGGGTCTCGCTGTTGCAGCTGGACCCGCTGCTGGACGAGGCCTACGACCCCTACACCTACATGCGCGACGCCTACATCCAGAACCGCCGCTACAAGATCTACGACGGCAACCCGCCGGAGTCCTCCACCGACTACGATTACGACCTGCCGCCGGAGGACAGCACCTCGGCGGCGCCTGCGGCGGCGACGACTGCGCCGCCCGCCGGCAGCAGCGCGGCACCAGCCGCATCCACGCAGCCCGCGCCGCCAGCAGCGACACAGACGCCCAAATGAAGACGGCGGGCTCGTGCCCGCCGTCTGTCTCTATCCACTTCCCGTACCGTATCACGCCAAGGGCAGGATCTTGTCCACCTCGCTGATCTTGGCGAGCGCGATGACCTGCCTGTGCGTATGGCTCAGGGTGAGCTTGCGCTTCTCGCGCTTGGCCCAGCCGGTCCACTCCACCAACAGCGCGAGGCCCGCGCTGTCGGCGCTGTCCACGCCGGACATGTCCAGCTGGATCTTCTTGTGGTCGGCGAACAGCTTGTGGCTCTCCGAGAGCGCGCGGGTGGCGCTCTCGAAGCCGAGGTGCCCGGACAGCTTGAAGCGTCCGCCACCCAGGTCCTCGAAGCTGAAGGGCTTGGGAGCGTCCATCAGTGCTTGGTGGCGGCCGCCGGCACCGCGTTCGGGGCCTTGGTGGTGCTCAGGCGCTTGATCAGCGCGTCCAGGCCGTTCTTCTGGATCTCCGGGCCGAACTGGTCATGGTAGTTGTGCACGTAGGAGATGCCCTCGATGATCACGTCGAAGGCCTTCCACTGCCCATCCTCGTTGCGCAGCACGTAGTCCACTTCCACCGGCTGGCCGCTGTTGGGCAGCACCTTGGTGCGCACTGTGGCGCGGGTCGGGTCGCTGCCGGCGCGGTACGGTTCCACCTGGACGTTGTGCTCCGAGTAGTTGCCCTTCACCAGCGCGTTGGCATAGCTGCGGGTCAGGTACTTGAAGAACGCGTCCTGGAAACCCTTCTTCTGCTCGGGGGTCGCGGTGCGCCAGGCCTGGCCCAGCACCAGCTGCGAGGTCAGGGCGAAGTCGAAACGCGGCAGCAGGATCTTGCCCACCAGGTCGTAGAGGCCTTCGGGGTCTTTCTGCAGGTCGGCCTTGTGGGCGTTGACCGAGTCGAATACGTCCTTGGCGGTCTGCTGCACCACCTGGTCGGGGGTCGCGGACGGGGCGGGGGCGGCGGCAGGCGCCGTGGCACCCTCCGCGAGCGCGCCGAAGCTGAGGGCCGAGAGGACGAGACCGATGAGAATCTTGCGCATGTCTGTCACCTTTGCTTACTTGCCGCCTGAATCGGCGGCCTTGGAGAAGAATTGACCTATGAGTTTCTCCAGCACCAGCGCCTGCTGGGTGTACTGGATCTTGCTGCCCTGCTTGAGGAACTGGTCGGAGCCACCGGCGTCGAGGCCGATGTAGTTCTCACCGAGCAGGCCGGCCGTGAGGATGCTGGCGGTGGAGTCATCCGGGATCTGGGCGTAGCGGCCGTCGATCTGCATGGTGACCATGGCGCTGAAGCTCTTGGGGTCGAGCTGGATGGCGGTGACGCGGCCGACGTTGACGCCGGCCATGGTGACCGCGGCGCTGGCCTTGAGGCCGCCGATGTTGCTGAATTCGGCGGTCACCGTGTAGCCCTTGTTGTTGCCGTAGCTGCCGATGTTGGTGGCGCTGGTGGCGATGATGTACAGGGCGATGAAACCGAGCACGATGAAGGCGCCGGTGACGATCTCGATGGTACGGGTCTGTTTCATGATGATGCCCCTTAGAACATCAAGGCGGTGAGTAGGAAGTCGAGTGCCAGCACCGCCACCGCGCTGTTGACGACGGTGCGGGTGGTGGCGCGGCTGACGCCCTCGGCGGTGGGCTGGGCGTAATAGCCTTCGAACACGGCGATCAACGTGGCGGCGATGCCGAACACGAAGCTCTTGATGACACCGCTGATGAAGTCCTCGCGGAAGTCCACCCGCGAGTGGATCTCCGACCAGAACGAGCCCTGGTCCACGTGCATGTGGATGACACCCAGGTAGTAGCCGCCCAGCAGGCCGATGGCGTTGAAGATGCCCACCAGCAGCGGCATGGAGATCACACCGCCGAGGAAGCGCGGCACCACGATGCGGCGCACCGGGTCCACCGCCATCATCTCCATGCCCGCGAGCTGCTCGGTGGCGCGCATCAGGCCGATCTCGGAGGTGAGCGCGGTGCCGGCGCGGCCGGCGTAGAGCAGCGCGGTGATGACCGGGCCCAGCTCGCGCAGCAGGCCGAGCGCCACCAGGGTGCCGAGGATGTTGGTGGAGCCGAACTTGTTGAGGGTGTTGAAGCCCTGCAGGCCCAGCACCATGCCGACGAACAGGCCGGAGACCATGATCAGCACCAGCGACATGGCGCCGATGGTGAACACCTGCTGGAAGATCAGGCTGGGGCGGCGCAGCGCGTACGGGGTGTAACGGATCAGGCGCACCAGGAACAGGCCGCAGGCTCCCAGCATCTCCAGGAACCCGAGCAGGATGTACCAGGCTTCGCGCAGCAGCCTCATGAGTCCTTGTCTCCCAAGAGCTGCGCGGCCAGGTCCGGCGCCGGATAGTGGAACGGCACCGGGCCGTCCGCCAGGCCTTTCATGAACTGGCGCACCCAGGCCGACTTGTTCTTCTCCAGCTCCTTGGGCGTGCCGTAGGCGATGACCTTGCCCTCGGAGATGAGGTAGCTGTGGTCGGACACGGAGGACACTTCCTCCACGTCGTGGGAGACGATGACGCTGGTGAGCCCCAGGCTGTCGTTGAGTTCGCGGATGAGCCGCACGATCACGCCCATGGAGATGGGATCGAGGCCGGTGAAGGGCTCGTCGTAGAAGATGATCTTAGGATCGAGCGCGATGGTGCGCGCCAGCGCCACGCGCCGCGCCATGCCGCCGGAGAGCTCGGTGGGCATGAGTTCCGCGGCGCCGCGCAAGCCGACGGCCTGCAGCTTCATGAGGGCGATGTGGCGGATCAGGCTCTCGGGGAGGTCGGTGTGCTCGCGCAGCGGGAACACCACGTTCTCGTAGACGCTGTAGTCGGTGAACAGCGCGCCGTTCTGGAACAGGAAGCCCATCTCCTTGCGCAGCTCGAAGAGCTCGTCGATGGAGAGGGTCGGTACGTTCTTGCCGTCCACCACCACCCTGCCCTTATCGGGCAGCACCTGGCCGGTCATGATGTGCAGCAGCGTGGTCTTGCCGGTGCCGGACGGCCCCATGATGGCCGTGACCTTGCCGCGCTCGATCTCGATGTCGAGACCGTCGAAGATCGCCTTCTCGCCACGGCGGTACTTGAGCCCGCGGATGTCGATGATGGGGTCGCCGTGCTTGCCGGTTACGCTTGCCATGCCTGCCTGCCGCCGGTCCTTCTTGTTCTGTAGGGCCCCTGGGGGCGGTGAGATTTGGACTAGACGGTCTAGTCTAGTTTGTTTGGGGGCCGGACGTCAATTTTAGGGGATGGCCTAAAAACGCCCAAATCCACGTTAAATAACGCAGCCGCCGCCCTTGCGGGCGACGGCTGGCATCAGGGACACGTCAAAACGGGTTTAAACGACCTATTGGGGGCTCAGGCGGCCTTCTCCATCTGGGTGCTGTAGGTCGCCGAGCAGGCAGCACTGTTGCACTTGGAGCGGTGGTGGAAGGCTTTCTGCCCTGCCGCTACGTTGGATTCCTTGCCGGCCCAGGCCTTGAGGGCAGCCTCTTGCAGGGCGCGGCCGTAGGAGAAGCTGAGCTTCCAGGGCATGTGGCCCATGGCGTTCATGGCGTGCAGGTGCTCGGTGGCCACCACGTCGCTCTGGCCGCCGGAGAGGAACACGATGCCCGGCACCGCCGCCGGCACGTGGCGCTTCAGCACCTTCACGGTCTCGCTGGCCACTTCCTGCACCGAAGCCTGCTTGGGGCACTTCTTGCCGGAGATCACCATGTTGGGCTTGAGCAGCATGCCTTCCAGGGCCACCCGGTGGTGGGCCAGCTCCTCGAACACCACCTTGAGGGTCTCGGAGGTGACGGCATAGCAGCGGGCGATGTCATGGTCGCCGTCCATCAGGACTTCCGGCTCGACGATGGGCACGATGCCTTCCACCTGGCAGAGGGCCGCGTAGCGGGCCAGGGCCTGGGCGTTGGCGCGGATGCAGTAGTCGGTGGGGATGCCGGCGCCGATGTCGATGACCCCGCGCCACTTGGCGAAGCGCGCGCCGAGCTTGTGGTACTCCGCCAGGCGTTCACGCAGGCCGTCCAGCCCTTCCGTGATCTTCTCCTGGGGGCTGCCCGGCAGCTCCTTCACGCCCTTGTCCACCTTGATGCCGGGGATGACGTCGTGCTTCGCCTGCTGTTCGGCGAAGGGCGTCCCGTCCTTGCTCTTCTGGCGGATGGTCTCGTCGTACATGATCACGCCGCTGATGAACTTGGCGGCGCCCGGGGTGCTGAACAGCATGTCCCGGTAGGCGCGGCGGTGCTCCTCGGTGTTCTCGACACCGATGGATTTGAAACGCTTCTCGATGGTGCTGGTGCTCTCGTCGGCGGCGAGGATGCCGCGATGGTCCGCTACCAGCTTGACGGCGATGCTATGCAGTTCGTTCAGGTTCATGGTTCGAGACCTCTTCGATGGTTTTGGCTGAGAGGCCACCACCCATACCCCTGGGAGGGGGTAAACCTCGGAAAAAGACGCGTATTTTAAGCCGTAGATGGTGGGTCGTGACAGATTCGAACTGTCGACCAACTGGTTAAAAGCCAGCTGCTCTACCGACTGAGCTAACGACCCTCTTAACACCTATGGTCGTGCCATCCATGGCGAAAGTATCTGGTTCTTACGTATCCCAGGCCGGGCTCCTGCCCGGCCGTCCGGCCGCTCCGCGACCGTACCCGACTGAGCTAACGACCCGGACGCTATCTACGAAAAGCGCGCCATTTTACTGGAAATCCGCGCTAAATGAGCGCTTTGGCGCTCAGCGATAGACGGTGGGATCCGGCAGGCCGGCATCGGCGAAACCCTGCCGCCGCAGTCGGCAGCTGTCGCAGACGGCGCAGGCGCGGCCCTCGGCATCCGCCGTGTAGCAGGACACCGTGAGGCCGTAGTCGACGCCGAGGCCGGTGCCGAGCCGCACGATCTCAGCCTTGCTGAGCTTCACCAAGGGGGCCTGGATGCGCATGCCTTGGCCCTCCACGCCGGCCTTGGTGCCCAGGTTTGCCACTTCCTGGAAGGCGGCTATGAACTCTGGCCGGCAGTCCGGGTACCCCGAGTAGTCCACGGCGTTCACGCCGATGAAGATGTCATGGGCTTCCAGCACTTCCGCCCAGCCGGTGGCGACCGCCAGGAACACCGTGTTGCGGGCCGGCACGTAGGTGCTGGGAATGCCTTCGCTGGGATGGTCCGGCACCGGTATCGAGGGATCCGTGAGGGCCGAGCCGCCGATGGCCGAGAGGTCCAGGACCACGGTCTTGTGCTGCACCGCGCCCAAGGCCTTGGCCACCCGCGCTGCCGCATCCAGCTCCGACTTGTGGCGCTGGCCATAGGCGAAGCTCAAGGCGTGGCAGGCGTAGCCATCGCGGCGCGCGATCGCGAGGGTGGTGGCGGAATCGAGTCCGCCGGAGAGTAAGACGACTGCTTTCTTCATGTGCGTGGCGGGTCAGTGACCCGGAACGTTGCCCCAAAGATATTTGTGCAGCTGGACTTGCAGGCGCACAGGCAGGTGGTCTGCCAGGATCCACTCCGCCAAGTCCTTCGGACTCACCTGCTCGTGGCTGGGGGAGAACAGGACCTGGCAACGTTCCGCGAGCTTGTGCTCCGCGGTGAGCGCCCTCGCCCATTCGTAGTCCTTGCGGTCGCAGATGACGAACTTCACCTGGTCGCTGCTCCGCAGCGCCGGGATGTTCTCCATCAGGTTCTTGTCCATCTCGCCGGAGCCGGGCGTCTTGAGGTCCACCACCCGGATCACCCGCGGGTCCAGGGGCGCGATGGGCATGGCGCCGCTGGTCTCGATGGAGACGGAGTAGCCGACATCGCAGAGCCGCTTGAGGAGATCCAGGCAGTTCTTCTGCGCCAGGGGCTCGCCGCCGGTGACGGTGACGTGATGCGCACCGTGCTTGGCCACCTCGGCGAGCACTTCGTCCATGCCCCACCACTCGCCGCCGTGGAAGGCGTAGGCAGTGTCGCAGTAGCCGCAGCGCAGCGGGCAGCCGGTGAGACGCACGAACACGGTGGGCCAGCCGACGCTGTCCGCCTCGCCCTGTATCGAATGGAAGATCTCGGTGATCCTGAGACGCTCGGCGGCCGGCAGGTCATCCCGCCGCGTCGCGCGGCCGGGCTGCCGTACCGCGTTCACCGTCTTAGTGCCCCTCGTCCTGGATGCGCTGCAGGCGCTGCTGGGCGAGGCCGGCGGCGCTGGTGCTGGGGAAGTCCTGCACCACCTTGTTGAGCGTCTGCTTGGCGGCGCTCCACTGCTGCAGCTCGTACTGGCAGTAACCCACCTTCAAGCTGGCGTCCGCCACCTTGTTGGACTTCGGGTATTCCTTGACGAGCTTCTTGAAGGTGGCGAGCGCGGTGGTGAAGTCGCCGGTCTGGTAGTAGGCCTCGCCGGTCCAGAACACCGCGTTGGGTTGCAAGGCGCTGTCCGGGTACTGCTTCTGGAAGGAGCGGAAGCCCTTGATGGCTTCGGCGAAGCGGCCCTGCTTCAGCAGGTTGAAGGCCTTCTGATACACAGCATCGTCCACGCCGCCGCCGGGGGTGGCCGCGGCGGTGGTGGCCGGAGGCGCCTCCACGGCGGTGGCGGGAGCCGGCGCTGCCTGCTGCGTGGTGAGACTGGTCTCGAGTTTCTGCAGGCGCTTGTCCAGGTCCTGGTAC
>DASXYJ010000185.1:0-2908 GCA_036502565.1 Gammaproteobacteria bacterium | reverse complement strand
AAGTCGAGGAGAGCCTGTGGGTCTCACTGCGGCTCCTGGAAGAGCGCCGCAACCTCATGCTGAACATGGCGCGCAAGGAGAAGAGCCGCCGCAGCAAGCGATATTACGCAGAGCGCGCCGAGGAAGTCGCGGTACATGCTGAGCGCGTGCGGCATCTGCTGTTGGCGCCCCGCACCGGCTGAACTCCGGGGCCGGGGCCCGCCGACAGTCGCCGGATAGGGATTTTCAGGGTTTCCCTGACCGTCGGACCGGGGGCTGCCGGATGCGTCGTATCCCGGCCGCGTGGTCTCATGGCTCCGCACCGAGGGATGGTGCCCACGACGGACTCAAGGAGCGAGACATGTTCGACAGCTACACCCGCACCGAGACCACGACCCCCCGGGTGCTGCCGCGCGAGAAGGCACCGGCGGCGATCTTCAACGGCCGCGCCGGCTTCGAGGCGGGCGCCACCCGGCTCATGGATTCAGTCGCCTACGCCGCCAGCGAGTGCGCGGTGCTGCACCTCAGCGTGGCGGGCCCGGCCCTCCAGGATCCCGCCGCCAGCCGCAAGACCCTTGGCTTGGTCGCCAACATCCTCCGCGCGCGGGTCAAGGCCGGCGCCCTCGGTTACTTGGGCGATGGCCGCTTCGCGGTGCTGCTGCAGGGCGTGAGCGGCCGTGACGCGGTGGCCTTCTGCCGCGACGCGCTCACGGTGCTGGAAGGCATCCGCCTGCACTGGCAGGGCGACGTGCTGACGGTGGACGCCTGGATCGGCGGCAGCATGGCCGAGGTCCACCACGACGGCATGACCCTGCTGGAAGCCGCCGAGCACGCCGCCGACATCGCGCGCGCCAAGCCCGGCCGCAAGCTGCACATGGTGCATGAGCAGCAGGACAGCGCCATCTCCATGCACGAAGAGGACGCGCTGCCGCCCTCCGCCCGCACCCAGACCCATAGCCCGGCTGCCTTCGCCGCCGCGGCCCGCTGAATCTTCAATCCCACAAGGAGCGTGACATGTTCGACAGCAACCAGACCCAGCAGACCACCCGCCATGACACCCAGGTGACCGTGTTCCCCAGCCGCCAGCGTTTCGAAGCCGGCGTCACCCGGGTGTTGAGCCACCACAGCGGCGAACAGGACTGCGCGGTGCTGCACGTGGCGCTGCAGGGCAGCAGCGGCACCGGCTCCGTGAGCCTGCGCATGCTCAACCTGGTCGGCAACGCCCTGCGCGCCGGCACCCGCCGCGGCTGCCTCGCCTACCTCGGCGATGCCGAGTTCGCGGTGCTGCTGCAGGACACCGACGCCCGCGAAGCGGCGGCTTATGCCCGCACCCTCGCCATCGTCATCGAGAGCTTCCACACCCACTGGGAAGATGAAGTGCTCACCGTGCAGGCCAGCATCGGCGGCGTGATGGCCGGCGACGGCCAGGACGGCCACGAACTGCTGCGCCAGGCCCGGGATGCGGGTCGCCTCGCCCAGGCCAAGCCGGGCTGCCACGTGCACCTGCGGCGCCCTGAGGCGCCGGCGCGGATGCGCGCGCCCCTGGGCCTCGAGCCGAGCTTCGCCTGAGGCGGATCAGCCCTTCGAGCGCTTCGGATCCGGCTTGGGCTTGTCGCCGCTCGCGTTAGCGATCACGTGATAGGCCGTGGCATCCCAGGCGTTGTGGATGCCGATGAAGAGCAGCAGCAGCGCTGCGGTACCGATGCCGAACAAGGCGTCCTTGGTGTAAGCCACCGCCGCCAGCGCCGAGATGCCGAGCGCCGCGTAAGCCAGCAGCGGCAGCAGCGCGTGGAAGGTCCAGTCCTCCAGCACCGGTTCGTAGGCCTCCTGGGCGTGCATGTGGCGCACGATGGACCCCACGTAGACCACGCCGCACAGGCCCAGCAGTCCCCACACCACCGCCGCGGACGCGATGCTCTCCCAGGGGATGCGTACCAGCGCCGAGAGCATCAGCACCGCGCTGAAGTGCGCCACCGTCGGCGTGCTGAAGGCCGCGCCGGCCTCGGCGATGCCCTTGGGCGGCTTCTCGGCGATGAGCGTCATCACCACGAACTGCAGGCCGATGAGCGCGCCGGCCGCCGAACCCACGATCACGTAGAAGCTGTCCCAGTCGGCGAGTGCCTGCATGCTCACGCTCCCGGCGGAGATGACCGCCGGCCCTAACTATAGAGATTCAAGCGTAGTTATGCAGGGCCGAACGCACCAGTTCCGGGCAGTCGAAGTGCACCAGGTGGCAGGCCTCCGGTGCCGTGGTCAGCGATTGGCGGGTCTGGGTCACGCTGCGGCTGAGCCGGTCCAGGAGCTCCGGCGGCATGAAGGGATCCTGCGGGCTCACCAGGTAATGCACCGGCGCGGCGATCTTCGGCAGGCTCGGGAACAGGTCCAGTTCCACCAGCTCCGGCAGCATGCGGCCCTGCACGATGGACATGTTGCGCAGGCTGCGCAGGGTGCCGGTCAGGCCGTAGGTCCCGAGCAAGCCCAGCAGCAATTCGCCCGCCTGGGACAGGAACGTCCTGCCGCGCTGCAAGGCCCCCGCATCCGCCAGGAAGCGTGCCCGCTGCTGGAAGCGCGCCGGCTCCAGGTAGGGCGGGGGACCGAGCTTCCTCAGGCCGGCTTGCCGCCGCGGCGCGGTCTTGCCCATCAGGTAATCGGCCACGTGCAGGTCGATGTCGGGGAACTTGAGGTCCGGCGATATCGCCACGATGGCATGCACGCCCTTCAGCCCGCGGCTGGCGGCCAGCAGCGCCGCGGTGGCGCCCAGGGAGATGCCCATCAGCGTCACGTCCTTGTGGGTCTCGCTGCGGATCTGCGCCACCCAGCGGCCTAGGTCGTCGATCTGGCGGGCCAGCCTCGCCGACTCCGCGTCCCGGCGGCTGGCGGGACCGCAGCCGCGCTCGTCCCAGTAGTACACCGTGAAATGCTCTTCCAG
>DASXYJ010000184.1:0-7170 GCA_036502565.1 Gammaproteobacteria bacterium | reverse complement strand
GCGCCAGAAGGCCAGCGTCAGGAACACCAGCACCGCGCCGCCCCAGGTGTCCACGAAGATGCCCATCTGGAACAGGGTCTGGTGGGCAGCGATGTTGGTGGCGGTGGTGGCCGCGTCGTCATGCACGAGCAGCTTGGTCGGGATGTAGAGGAGCCGCAGGGGTCCTATGAATACCAGCGCCAGGTACCACAGGCCGACGATGCGGGCGTTCTTGGCTATGCTGGTCATGTGGGTCTCCCCGAAACCCCAAGGTCCATCATCATAAGCCGAAGAGGAGGTCGCACCGGTGGGTAATCGCTTCGGTACAGACATCCTGATCCAGGCGCCGGACCCTGCGGCCGCCGCGGACTTCTATGTGCGGCAGCTGGGGTTCAGCATCACGGCCCGGGAGCCGCTGCTGGAACTCAAGGGCCCGAACCTCAACCTCTATATAGAGGAAGGCCCGAAGCTCGGGCCGATACTGGAGGTCATGGTGCCGGACGTGGCCGAAGCCAGGGCGCGGCTGCTGAAGGCCGGCTGCAAGCTGATCAAGGATGAGCCGGCGTTCCCCCGCTGCTACATCCAGGACCCGCAGGGGCTCATCTACAACCTCGCCAAGGCTTGAGCCGGCGCCGGTCTGGACTCATTCCAGCCCTTTGGATGGGCTTGGTCGGGAATGTCTTATGTCCTGCCGGGGTCTAGTGGTTACAATCCCTTCCCCTCATCCATCCGGAGGTCTTCACCATGCGCCTGAGCAGTACCCTCATCGCCGCCGTCTTCGCGCTGCCCCTGGCCGCGCTCGCCAACCCGGCGGCCGCGCCGGCGACCCCGGCCTACGTGACCGCGGCGCTGAACGATCCGGCTCGCAAGGACGACGCAGCCAACGATGAACGCCGCCACGCGGCGGAAGTGGTCAGCTTCGCCGGCGTGAAGCCCGGCGACGACGTGATCGAACTGGTGCCCGGCCGCGGCTACTGGACCCGCATCTTCAGCGGCGTGGTCGGCGACAAGGGCCATGTCTACACCGTGTGGCCCCACGGCATGGATAAGTACGCCGCCAAGAGCATCGCCAACTGGCAGGAGCTGGTGAAGAAGCCGCCTTACACCAACGTGAGCCTGCTGCAGCAGGACGACGACAAGCTGAGCGCGCCGCAGCCGGCGGACGTGGTGTTCACCTCCCAGAACTACCACGATTACCACGACAAGTTCATGGGCCCGGTGGACATGGGCAAGTTCAACAAGGAAGTGTTCGATGCCCTGAAGCCGGGCGGCGTATATGTGGTGATCGACCACGTCGCCAACGCTGGTGACACCGGCGCCACCGAGGAACAGCACCGCATCGATCCGGCGGTGGTGAAGAAGGAAGTGGAGGCCGCGGGCTTCGTGTTCGACGGTTCCAGCGACGCCCTCAAGAACCCGGCCGACGACCACAAGGCCAAGGTCTTCGATCCCGCCATCCAGGGCCATACCGACCAGTTCATCTATCGCTTCAAGAAGCCGGCGCACTGACGGCCGCCTGAGTCCAGGAAAAAAGAGGCCGGCAGCGCGAGCTGCCGGCCTCTTCGTTTCTGGGCTATGCGATCTGCGGGCTTACGTGGATTTCTGCAGCAGCTCGTTGAGCGCGGACTTCTCCACGTGCACCACCACGGACACCAATTCGGTGGCTACGGGCGTCTCCTCGCGGGGACTTTCGCCGGACTGTTCCGTGACCTTGTCATGTGCATGCTCGAGCCGGCCATCCGGGTAGAGTCGACCTAAACCTACTTGTGACTTCATGGGTGAAACTCCCTAGGCGTTCATGCAGAGATATAGCAACAGACCCTGTTACACGCATCCCGTGTTCACCCTAATCGGGCTGCGCCGCCGGCTAAGCTTCTGTTCCATAAGCCATAGTCGCCGCGAATAAATATCGCCATTGGTGGCAGCCCCTGCGGGCGGTTAGAATCACTGCCGCATCCAGGCGCCGAATCTCCGAGGGACTTCCATGAAACGCAATCTATGGCTATTGGCCTGCCTCTCCGCGCTGCTCGCGGTGGGCTGTGGCAGCGACCCTTCCAAGCCCGAGGTGCACAACCCCAAGCTGCCGGCCGGAAGCACCCTTGCCGTGATCGACTTCCGCGACTGCACCATCCCCGACCAGGAAGACTGCGTGGGCTCCGGCAAGGCCGGCACCGCGGTGTTCCTCAACCAGCTCAGCAGCTCCACGGTGTTCCATGTGCAGCCGCTGGATCGTCCGGTGGATGCGAAGGCCGATCTCAGCGATGACGCCGCGGTGGCCTATGCCAAGGCCAAGGGCTATGCCTACGTCATGAACGGTGAGATCACCGACTATTACAAGGTCTCGTTCATCCCGGGGACCTGGTGGCGCAAGGAGCGTGCCGCGGTCACCGTACGCGTGTTCAACGTCGCGGACGGCAAGATGCTCTACGTGCACACCGACTCCGACACTGCCCACCAGGGCAGTTCGCCGGAGGAGATGCTGAAGAGCATGGCCAGCGACGTGCAGGACGCCCTGGAAGACAACTGACCGCATCCGGTCGCCGCAGACGACAAGCCCCGCATGAGCGGGGCTTGCATTTTTCTTCTGGTCGATCGTCATCCAGGCTAAAAGCACTGCCTGCCGGCTGCTCGGATCAGCCGACAGGCATTGCCCCTAACGGTTCCGAGTACATCCAATGACCCGGCTCCGTTTCCCCACTGGTCCTACACTTCCGGACCCCCTGAAATTGGTTTATCCATCTGGTTAGTACGCCTCTGAAGGCAGGTACAGGGTGTAGATGGTCGCCTCTTCTTTCTCCAGCCTCTCGCAGAACTCTTCGATCACTCCACTCAGCTCCATGCCGAAGCGCAGCACGGTGCGCTCGCCCACGGGGTAGCCGGTGTAATGGTCGAGGAAGCTGTCCACGGCCCGCTCGATATACAGCGAGTTGGCGCGGGCTTCCCGCAGGATGTCCTTGGCGTCGTCGCCCTTGAGGTGGGCGGACAGGTAAGGGAAGAACTCCTGGTGTTCGCGCTTCAGGTGCTCATCCAGCTCCAGCTTGAAGCGGGTCAGCAGGCTCGCCACCTCGTCGAACTGGCGCTGCTGGGCCACGCTGGTGGCCTTCACCAGCAGGGTGGTCAGGGAGCGATGCTGCAGGGTCAGGGCCGTCACCAGACCCGGGTCGTAGGCGACCTCGGGTTCAGCAGCCTTCCCGGCCTTGGGGGCTTCGTCCTGCTTGGCCTTGCGTGAGAAGAACGAGAGCAGCATGGCAGATTCGGTCTCCGCGAAAGGTTCGTAGTCGTAAGCGGCGGTGCGTCCGGGCCTGTATTCCATGGCTCAATAATGGAAAAAGCACGGGAAGACTTATGTAGGGCTTTGCCCTACAAGCCTGTAATCCCGCGCGGAATGGCGGGTAGGCCGCCAGGAGACGTGAGACGGCGGACCCTCAGTCCACCAGGAACAAGCGGGCGCCCTTGGCGGTGGAGGAGCGGTGCGCTTCGGCCTCGTCCGCCACCTGGTAGCTCATGCCGGCGGTGAGGGTGAAACGGCGGCCATCCTCGAGCTCGGTAAGAAGCTCGCCTTCGAGACATAGCAGGATGTGGCCTTTCCGGCACCAGTGGTCTGCCAGGTAGCCCGGGCTGTACTCCACCATGCGCACGCGGATACCGTTGAATTCACGGGTGCGGCGCCAGGCAGTGCCTTGCTCGCCGGGGTGCTGGGTGCGCTCCACCGCGGACCAGTCGGTGGTGCCGAAGGGGATGCCGGTCATGCGCATGGCGCGCTCCTCATGGGCCACAGGAGCGGTCATCCTAGCCCGGGACGGCCGCAGGAATCCTCATGGCCATGTCCTACACTAGGCGCATGGATATCTGTCCCAAATGCGGCTACGCACGCCTGCCCAAGGACGCGGATCCTTATCTCGAATGCCCGCGCTGCGGGATCATCTTCGCCAAGTACCATCCGGCGCCGGCCGCGCCCGTCAGGGAGACGCCCGCACCGGTGAACGACATCGCTGATATCGCTGATGAGGAGGCACCGCCGTCGCCTTGGTACCTCAGGCTCTGGGACCGGTTGACGGAGCTGCCGGAGCAGCCGAACACCGCCAGCTTGGGAGTCCAGGCGCTGGTGCTCGCGATCATGGTGGTATGGGGCGTGCGGCTCATCAGCGACAAGCTCATCACCGCCGACATCATGTACTCCTTCTGGCACCAGGTGGACCTGCCCATCCACGAGTTCGGCCACGTGCTGTTCCGGCCCTTCGGCCAGTGGATGATGTATCTCGGCGGCAGCCTGTTCCAATGCCTCTTGCCTGCGCTCATCGGCGTGGCTTTCATCTGGCGCATGCGCAACCCTTTCGGCGCGGCCTTCTGCCTGTGGTGGACCGCCGAGAACGTGCTGGACGTGGCGCCGTACATCTACGACGCCAAGTTGATGGCCATGCCGCTGGTGGGCGAGTGGAACGATGAGGTGTCCGAACTGCACGTGTTGCGCCACGACTGGCACAACATCCTGCTGCCTTTCGATGCCGTGGGATCCGCCACGCATCTCGCCAGCGTCGTCCACGTCATCGGCGCGGTGCTGATGGCGTTGTCCTGGCTGTGGGCCGGCGCCTGGCTCTGGCAGGCCTGGAAAGCTGCCCGCTCCGGGTGAGCTGGGCTTCCGCGCGGACTGCGGCATTCGTTCCGGGCGAAGGCATATGTATACCTCAGCCGGCGTTGAGGTTCGTGCATGCAGGCCCTTGCGCAGCATGGAGATTCCCGCCTGTGCCCGCAGGCGATGGTGTTCTCCCGATAACCCTATGTTTCCATTAGGAGTAGGGTTTCTGCACCCGAGCGCACATGGATGCCGCGCCGGCCCAAGGATCCAATGTCGATGCTCTATGAGTCGGTGCCCACGCCCGTCAGGCGTGCGGCGAGCCGTGGCACGCTCGCGCGTTATACAGGCTGGAGTCCCAAGCTGCGACGCTCCATGAACTTCTCCACCCGGCTCGAATACCTGCACTGGCTGCTCCTGGAAGGCACACCGCAGGTGGTGCACTTCTGCGAGTACTACCCGGAGGTGCAGATGGAGAGCTGGAGTTTCGTGTTCGACATGTGGCTGCGCTGGAAGGACGGTCACGAGGAGTGTCGCGAGCTGGTGCACGGCGAAGGTTACCGTGGCGTGAAACAGTTTGGGCCCGCGTCCTCGGGATTGAGCATGCTGGATCACTGGAGCCGCGAGCACGGCTACACCTTCAGCCGCATCACCGAGCAGGGGTTGGCCCCGCACATGCACCGCATCCAGAACTGCCAGCGCATGCTGCCGTTCGTGCGCTTCGCTCAGGAGCAACCGGACAACGAGCTGGAGGCGGTGGTGCTGTTGAAGCTGTTGTTGTCGGACCTGCCGCTGCGGGAACTGATACGCACCCAGCCCGCCAGGCAGGGCATCGCCGTCACGGCGACGGTGGCGAAGCTATTGCACTCCGGTAAGATAAACGCCGATCTCGACCATGGGCATTTCGGCCCGGACCTGCTGCTGAAGCTCGCGTCCTGAGGCTCAGTCGCCGGCCATCTCCGCGGCGCACTTGAGGCTCTGCTTGTCCCGGTAGATGGTGGCGAGCGCCAGCAGCTTGCCGCCCTGCTTGTAGCTCACGGCGCAGTCGAGTTTGTCCGGGTCGCCGTCCACGGTGATCTCGTCCCACTTCTCCGCATGGCCCACGTAGTTGATGGCCACGTCGTAATGCTGGCTCCAAAAGAATGGCACGGAGTCGAAAGCCTCCTTGAAACCCAGCATGTTGCGGGCCGCGGTCTGGCCCTGGCGCTGGGCCACCACCCAATGCTCCACACGGATGGCGCCGGTGCGCGGGTCCGGCCAGCGCGCGATGTCGCCGGCGGCGTAGATGCCGGGCAGGCTGGTCTGCAGGTATTGGTCCACTTTCACGCCCTTATCCAGGGCCAGGCCCAGCTGTTCCGCGAGCGTGGTGACGGGACGCACGCCGACGCCGATGACCACCAGGTCCGCGCCGAGCTTGCCGCCGCCGCTCAGGGTGACATCGGCCTTGCCGATGGTCGTGACGGTCTCGCCCAGGTGGAACACCACGCCTTTCTTCTCATGCAGACGGCGGATGAAATCGCCGAGCTGGGGGCCGAGCACCCGTTCCAGCGGCCGCGCCTCCGGGCCCACCACGTGCACTTCGAGGCCCCGGCTGCGCAGCGAAGCCGCGACTTCCAGGCCGATGAAGCTCGCACCGATGACCACCGCCTTCTTGGCCCCGGCCTCGATGCCCTTGATGATGGCTTCGCTGTCCGCGAGCGTGCGCATGTAGTGCACGTGGGGCTGGTCGGCGCCCGGCGTCGGCAGCTTCACGGGTTCCGCCCCGGTGGCCAGCAGCAGCGCCCCGAACCTATGTTCCTTGCCATCGTCGGTGCGCAGGGCCTTCTTCCCGGCGTCGATGGATTCGACGCGGGCATGCAGCAGCGTGATGTCGTGCTGCTGGAAATATTTCTCGCCGCGCACCGGCACCCAGGCGGCGGGGGCGCTGCCCGCCAGGAAATCCTTGGAGAGGTTGGGGCGATCCGGCGGGAGACCCGCCTCGGCGCTGATGATGGTCAGCGGGCCTTTGTAGCCGTGGAAGCGCAGGGCGGAGGCAGCGGCTTCACCGGCAGCGCCGCCGCCGATGATGATCACGGAATCCGGATGCTTGGCACCGGCCGGTTGCTGGCGTGCGGTCTGCGCGATGGGATTTAGCTTCTCCCGCACGAACAGCTTATCCCCCTGCTGTTCCACCTTGAAGCGGGGTAGGGGGTTCAGGCCCGGTGCGGCGAGCGCTTCGCCGCTGCGCAGGCTGAAGCAGGCGTGGTGCCAGGGGCAGCGCACCGTCTCGCCCACCACCAGTCCTTGGGCGAGGGGGGCGTGGTAATGGCTGCACTCGGAACCGATGGCGGAGTAACTCCCATCCGCAAGCTTCGCCAGCAGCACTCCGTCCTTGTCCACGTGGCCCAGGAGCGGACTGCCCTGCTTCACGTCCGCCGCAGGCACGCCTTGGGTGAGATCGGGACCGGAGACCTTGCCCATAGTCATCTCTCTTGTTGTGTGGGGGAGCTCGCCGAATATCTTACTACGCTGCTCAACTATCAAAAGGACCGGTTTTGCCCCGGAAAATTCCGGGCAAGCGGCAAGCCCATGTAAAAGATTTGCGATCGACCATGCACTGCGTAGCAGCGCACAGACCC
>DASXYJ010000183.1:0-22702 GCA_036502565.1 Gammaproteobacteria bacterium | reverse complement strand
CATCGCTGTGGGTGGTGCGCCGCGCCTATTGGGCGGACCGGGCCGCCAACGAGGACAAGATCCGCGCCAACCTTTCCTCACTGGAGGCGGATCGTGGCCGCCACGTGGGCAGCTCGCCGCACCCGGAGCGGTACGACCCCGATACCTGGAACGATGAATACGCCTTCCTGAGCCGCCCGGGCGAAGAGCAGATCCAGCTGGACCTCTTCTACGACTACCGTACCAACCAGGCAGCCTTCCCGGCCTGGCAGGCCTGGTTGAAGCAGCACCGGCCGCCGACCCTGGTGCTGTGGGGCCGCTACGATAGTTCCTTCACCATCGCCGGCGCCCTGACGTACGCCGACGCGCTACCGGATGCGGAGGTACATCTCCTGGAGGCGGGGCATTTCGCGCTGGACGAGGCGACGCCGGAGATCGCGCAGCTGATGCGCGAGTTTTTGGATAAGAACGTCAAATGATCACTTCGACTTGAAGCGGATCCAGACCCAATAAATAGGAAGTCCGATGAGGATCACGCCCAGGTTGATGGCGGTGAGCGCCGGGTGGTCGCGGAAGTTCTCGTAGTAGGTGTCGCTGATGACGATGAAAGTGCCGGCCACGAACAGCGCCGGCACCACGGGATAACCCCAGACCTTGTAAGGGCGGTGCAGCTCCGGCCGCTTGCGGCGCAGGATGAAGAGACCGATGACCGAGAGCGCCAGGAACGGCCAGATGCCGAGCACGTAGGCTTCCGCGAGGTCGAGGAAGTCGCGGAACATCAGGAACACGATGGCCAGCACCCAGGTGAAGGCGATGGCCACGTGCGGCGTCTGGAACTTTGGATGCACCTTGCCCACGGACTTGAAGAACAGGCCATCCTCCGCCATGGCGTAGAACACCCGCGGGTCCGAGAGCACGCTGCCATTGAGGGAGCCGAAGGTGGAGACCATCACCAGCGCCGCGATCACCGCCACCGCGCCGCTGCCCATGACAGTAGAGATCGCATCCGCCGCCACCGAGTTGGAGGTGGCGAGCTTGTCGAAGGGCAGCGCCACGGCGAAGGCGGCGTTCAGCGTGAGGTAGACCGCGAGGGCCGCGAGCGTGCCGCCGATGAGGGCGCGAGGCAGGCTCTTCTGCGGCTCCTTCATCTCGCCGGACAGCGTGGTGAGGTTGGCCCAACCGTCATAAGCCCAGAGCGAGGCGACCAGCGCCACGCCGAGGCCGGACCAGAGGATGCCGCCCGCGCCCAAGTTCGCGAGCGTGCCGCCGCCGGTGTGGGGCGAGAAGGCGAACAGTGCCACCGCGAGTCCGGTGAGTCCCAAGAGCTTCGCCCCAGTGGAGAGGTTCTGCACCCAGGCGCCGAGGCTCACGGAGTAGTAGCTCACGGCGCAGAGCAGGGTGACGAGCGCCATGGCCAGGAGCTGCACCTCGAGATGGGTGAGTCCCGTGGCCTTGCCGAAGTAGGTGGCGAAGGTGATGGCCTGGGCCGCCCAGGAGTTGGGGGTGGTGACGAGCCACATCCAGCCGAACATGAAGGCCAGCGCCGGACCGAAGGACTGGCGCAGGTAGACATAGGGACCGCCTGCGTCCGGGAAGGCCGCCGCTAGTTCCGCCGCCGAGAGCGCGCCGAACAGCGAGATGAGGCCGCCCAGGATCCATACCAGCGCCACGCCGCTGAGGCTGCCAGTCAAGGCCGCCACGGAGGAGGGTACGGTATAGATGCCGCTGCCGACGATGACGCCCACCACCACGGCGGCGCCGGTCCAGGCCCCCAGCTTGCGGGGCAGTCTCTCGGGGGTGGCGGTGACGGCGTGCATGGACAGACTCTAGCCTGAGCCCGGGCTCTTAAGGAAGACGTGGCGGCGGTAATATAGGCGCAATCCCATCGCCGTCTTCGGAGTCCTCCATGCATTACCTCGGCATCCTCCTCGCCGCTGCCGCCATGTTCGGCGTCGGTTCCGTGTGGTATTCGCCGGTGTTGTTCGCCAAGGCCTGGACGCGCGGCGCCGGCCTGGACCCGAACCAGAAGCCGGACGGCCAGGCCATGGCCAAGACCTTCGGCGCCACCTTCGTGCTGCTGCTGGTCTGCGCCACGGTGCTCGACATCCTCATCAGCAACTCCACCGCCGGCGAGGGCATCCTGCACGGGCTGTTCATGGGCTTCCTGGGCGGCGTCATCGCCACCGCCATCACCGCCATCAACCACCTGTTCGAGAAGAAGAGCCTCACGCTGTTCCTCATCAACGCGGGCTACGACCTGATCGGCTTCTGCCTGATGGGCGTGATCCTCTCGCTGCTCTGAGCATGTCCGCCGACGTCGCTTCGCTCGCCGGCTGGTGCCGCCCGCGCCTGCGCCTGGTGGTGCTCACCGGCGCGGGTTGCAGCACCGAGTCCGGCATCCCTGACTACCGCGACGCCGCCGGCAACTGGAAGCGCAAGCCGCCGGTGCAGCAGCGGGAGTTCGTGGGGCACCACGCGGTGCGCCAGCGTTACTGGGCGAGGAGCCTCCTGGGTTGGCGGCATTTCTCCAAGGCGCGGCCCAACGCCGCCCATGCGGCCCTGGCGCGGCTGGAAGCGGCGGGCCGCCTGCATCACCTCATCACCCAGAACGTGGACGGCCTGCACCAGCAGGCCGGCAGCCGCGCGGTCACGGACCTGCACGGCCGCCTGGACGAGGTGCAATGCCTGGCTTGCGGTGCGCGCATCTCCCGCGTGGCCATGCAGGCGGAGCTGGAGATACGCAATCCTGAGTGGCTGGACCTGAGCGCCGCGCATGCGCCGGACGGCGACGCGGACCTGGACGGCAGGGACTTCGGTGCTTTCGAGGTGCCCGCCTGCGACGCCTGCGGCGGCGTGCTGAAACCCGCGGTGGTGTTCTTCGGCGATTCCATCCCGGCGGCGGACACCCAGCGCGCCCTGGCCGAGGTGCAGGACGCGGATGCGCTCCTGGTGGTGGGTTCCTCCCTGATGGTGTGGTCTGGCTTCCGTCTGGCGCGAGCCGCCGCGGAGCGGGGCATACCCGTCGCGGCAGTGAACCTGGGGGCCACCCGCGCCGACCATCTCATGCAGTTCAAGGTCGAAGCGCCCTGCGGTGAGGCTCTCAGCGCCCTCTGCGAGGAGCTCGCGGCATGATCCACGCAGGCAGCTGCCATTGCGCCAACCTCAGGTTCGAGTTCGAGACGGAGCTCGCCCCGGAGGCGCTGCCCCTGCGCGCCTGCCAGTGCAGCTTCTGCCGCCGCCAGGGGGCCTTGAGCACCTCGGATCCCCGAGGCCGGATACGGCTCGAGGTGGCGGAGCCGGAACAGCTGCAGCGCTACCGCTTCGGCCTCGGCATCACCGATTTCCTCGTCTGCCGCCGTTGCGGCGTGTATCTGCTGGCCATGATGGACATCGACGGCGAACCCTACGCGGTGCTGAACGCCAATGCCCTGGAATGCCGTGCCGCCATGACCGGGGCCATATCGCCCATGGAATACGCGGGCGAGGACCAGGCCGCCCGCCTGGCCCGCCGCAAGCAGCGCTGGACCCCCGTCGCGGCCGTCAGCGGCCTGTGAGGACGTAACAGATTGTCTCCGGCATGACCCCGCCTTGTGACCCGCTACGCCGCAAGTCCCGCTCCGCTCCGGTATGCTTAGGACATAAGTAAAAGTGCCGTCCACGGGGTGGATGGCCGTAAAGGACCCTGCTTGCGCCTACGGACCGACGCCACGGTGTCTCGCACACCGCTCAAGCACGCCTGCTTGCCGCTCGTCGCCGTCCTGTCGCTGGCGGGAGCCGACTTGGCGCGCGCCGATGAGACGCCTCCGGCCCCGGATGCCGCGCAGCCGACCCTGGCTGCCTGTCCCGTCCCACACGATTCGCGCCCCGAGCTCTGGCACGGCGAACACCTCTGGCAGGCGTTGCAGCGCAAGGGCTACGTCATCGGCCACGTCGACATCGTGGTAGACGACGTCTTCGACCTGACCAATCCCAAGGAAGACACCTGGTACGGCCGCGCCGCGGATGCGCTGCACATCAAGACCCATCCCAAGGCGGTCGAGGAACAGCTGCTGATCGAGCCCGGCCAGCCGGTGGACGCGCGGCGCATCTACGAGAGCGAGCGCAAGCTGCGCGCGCTCTCCTACCTGCGTTTCGCCGACATCGTCCCGGTGGGCTGCACCGCCAGCACCGTGGACGTGGCGGCCCACGTCAAGGACGCCTGGTCGCTGAAGTTCGACCTGAGTTTCAACCACGTGGGCGGCCAGAGCAGCCTCGGTGCTTCCTTCGAGGACGTGAACTTCCTCGGCACCGGCAAGACCCTCATGGTCGGGCACAAGAGCGACGTGCAGCGCAGCAGCAACCAAGTGAGCTACCAGGACCCGGCCCTGGCCGGCAGCCGCTGGACCCTGGCCACCACCTACGCGCACCTCTCGGACGGCTTCACCCGTTCGGTGGACGTGGGCCAGCCCTTCTACGAGGACCAGGCACCCTGGTCGTTGTTCATCCACTACCTGGACCAGCAGCAGAACCTGAACTTCTACCAGGATTCGGCGGTGGCCTGGCGCGCCGCCGACATCACCCAGAAGACCGAGCTGGACGCGATGCACCTCCTGTACTGGGACGGCCAGGCCGGCATGCGCGCCGGCTTCGCCTACATCGACGAGGACATCCGCTACGGTGCGCTGCAGCAGTTCCCGCAGGTGAAGCTGATGCGCCCGACCCTGAAGCCGCGCCGCTTCAGCGGCGCCGGCGCCACCTATGAGTACTACCAGGACAACTACGGCACCTTCACCAACATGGCGCTGATGGGCCGCACCGAGGATTACAACGTCGGTTGGGACGACAAGGCGCAGCTGGGTTACTTCTCGGAGATGCTGGGCAGCCGCGTGCCTGCCTGGTTCTACGACTTCTCGTCGAGCTACGGCGCCGAGCCCTGGGACGACAACCTGTTCCTCTCCAGCGGCGAGCTGCGCGGCCGGCACCAGGAGGGCAGCGAGCAGGGCCTGGACGGGCAGATGACGTTCACCCTCTACAACCAGAAGCTGGCGCACCAGACCCTGGTATTGCATGGCGAACTCGGCTACAGCCTGCGCCCCGACCCTGAGGACCTGCAGTACCTGGGCGGCCTGCAGGGCATGCCGGGCTACCCTAACTTCTTCCTCATCGGTGACCGCCGCTGGCAGGGCAACATCTCCGATCGCATCAACACCAACATGTACATCGCCAACATCTTCCAGCTGGGTTTCGCGGTGTACGCGGACGCAGGGCAGATCCGTCAGCTGGGGGCCGGCTGGAGCCGCACCCTGGCGGATGCGGGCATCGCGTTGCGCCTGGGCGACGTGCGCTCCGCCTACGGCGGCGTGATCTACATCACCTACGCCTGGCCGCTGGTGAAATTGCCGGGCGCTTCGTCGCGTCAGTTCGTGGTCGGCAACATCATCAACTTCTGAGAGGTCCCACCGCCTCCCGGCGGCGGGCTACTTTTGGCGCGCCAAAAAGTGATCCGGCCCCTGGGAGGGGCCGGAATGAGACAGGGAAGTCATGCGAAAAATGCCGGTCGGACTCGTCGGCATGATCACGCGAGGACGCTAACCCGCCGCTTTCTCATCCAAGACCACGTGCGCGAGCGCATCCATGTCCTCGGCACGGCCGATGAAGCGAGCCGGCAGGCGCGGATACGCACTGATCAACGAGACCAGCAGCGTCGTGAAGTAGGGGATGGACTGGATCAGCAGCACCGCGGCCCATACCGCCAGGTCGCGCATGCCGGTGTCCACGTTCAGGTAGACCGCCAGCGCCGCGAGCCACAGCCCCAGCATCATGAGGCCCTCTTCGCGGCTGTCCAGGAGCGCCTGCAGCAGTGCGTGGGTGGCGGCGCGCTTCGGCGTGCGGAAGAAGGGCTGGTCGCTGGTGAAGAGGCCCTGCAGCACCGCGCGGCCGATGGTGTGGCTGAGCGCCAGGCCCGCCACCGCGGCGGCCACGGTCTGGCGGTAGCTCGCGCCGACGCGGGTGCTGTAGAGGTGCAGCAGCTTCACGATCTTGAAGACGAACAGCGCCAGCGGCAGCGCCGAGAAGATCATCAGCGGCGGGTCGATGCTGTGGGGGAACAGCGCCATCGCCGCCGACCAGCCCATGGCGGCGAGGTTGAAGACCATGTTGAAGCCGTCCGAGAGCCAGGGCAGCCAGCCCGCCAGGAAGTGGTAGCGCTGCCCCAGGGTGAGCTTGCTCTTGCGGGTGAACAGCAGGCCGGCGTGGTGCTTGAGGATCTGCACCGCCCCGTAGGCCCAGCGGAAACGCTGCTTCTTGTAGTCCAGCAGGGTGTCGGGCATGAGTCCGGCGCCGTAGCTGCGCGGGATGTAGGCCGCCTCGAAGCCCGCCTCGAACACCTTGAGCCCCAGCTCCGCATCCTCGGTGATGCACCACTCGGACCAGCGCGCGGCATCCAGCACGCTGCGGCGGATCATGGTCATGGTGCCGTGCTGGATGATGGCGTTGCGCTCGTTGCGGGTGATCATGCCGATGTAGAAGAAACCGCGGTACTCGGCGTAGCACATGGCCTTGAAGGCGCTCTGGTCGGCGTCACGGTAGTCCTGGGGCGCCTGCACCACGCCCATGCGCGGGTTGGCGAACAAGGGCGCCAGGTCGCGCAGCCAGCGCGGGTCCACCACGTAGTCGCTGTCGATGACCGCCACGATCTCCGCCTCCGGCGCGGTATGCCCGAGTGCGAAGTTGAGCGCGCCCGCCTTGAAGCCCGGGAGCGGCGAGACGTGGAAGAAGCGGAAGCGCGCGCCGAGCTTGCGGCAATGCGCCTCGATGGGTTTCCAGGTGGCCTCATCCAGCGTGTTGTTGTCGATCACCAGCACCTCGAAGCGCGGGTAGTCGAGGCGCGCCAGGGCATCGAGGGTCTCTTTCAGCATCTCCGGCGGCTCGTCGTAGGCCGGCACCTGCACCGAGACGAAGGGTAGCTCCTCGTCGCGCGCCATGAGCGGCTCGAAGGCGCGCCGGCGCACGGTGACCCAATGTGCCTCGGCCCACTCGTGGGTCTCCGCCAGGAGCACCAGCACCACACCCGCCATGCCCACGAACAGGAGCAGACCCACCGCCACGTTGGTGACGGTCAGGTACTGCTGGGTGTAGTCGTAGAACACCCACACCAGGGTGGTGGTGGCGGTGTACACCACCACGGCGATGAAGCCGCGCCCGCGGTGGCGCAGGGTGTGGCTGCGGCCGAGGATGGTGAGCAGCAGGATCGCCGACAGCAGCACCGAGATGCCCGCCAGGAACGGCCAATCCGGGATGCGCACGATCGGGCTGCGCATGGCGAACTTCTGCTGGCGGTTCACGTCCCACACGCCCCAGTAGGCGCCCACCGCGCCCTCGGTCTGTTCCTTCCAGGGCTGGTCGAAGGCCTCCATGAGGCCGTAGGTCCACTCGCGCTTCTGCGCGAGGTCGAGGAAGCGGCGCAGGAACATGGCTTCGTTGGCCGGCGAGGCCACCGCCGCGTGGCGGGCGCGGCCGTAGGAAGGCCAGCCCACCTCGTCGATGATGATGGGCTTGTCCGGATAGCGCTTCTCCAGGTCGCGCATGCGATCGTCGATATAGCCCACCGCCTGGTTGACGTCCACGCCTTCCCAGTAGGGCAGCATGTGCACCCCCAGGAAATCCACATGGTCGACGAGCTCCGGATGCAGCATCCAGGTGCTCCAGGTCTCGGCGGTGCCCACCGGCTGGCGCACCGAGCCGCGCACCTTATCCAGGTAGGCGATCAGGTCCTCGGTGGGGAGGATGCCCGTGAGCACCACCTCGTTGCCCACCAGCACCTGCTTCACGTCCGGGTTGTTGCGCGCGGCCTGGATCAGCGCGTCGATCTGCGCTTCGCTCTTCTCCTTGTCGGAGTCCACCCAGGCGCCCAGCATCACCTTCATGTGATACGGCGCGGCCAGCCGCGGGATCTCGCCGATGCTGCCTTCCATCGTGTAGGTGCGGATGGAGTCGGTCTTGCCGGAGAGCAGCTTGAGGTCGGAGTCGATCTCGGCCTCGGTGGGGAACTTGTGGGCGATGGCGTCCTCGTCGGCGCGGAACGGCGAGAACGAGAAGCGCTGGATGTGGTCCGGCCAGGGGGGCTCGTGGTCGGGCTGGTTGAACCAGGCCCAGACGGTGACCGTGAGGGCCGCCACCGAGGCGGCGATGACGATGCTGGAGGCGCGCATGGGCTTAGATGCGGTGCGCCGAGAGCAGCTCTTGGGTATCGGGACGCACGCCGCGCCAGAGTTGGAAGGCCTCCGCGGCCTGCTCCACCAGCATGCCCCAGCCGTCCAGCACCCGGATCGCGCCTTCGCGTTCGGCCCAGAGCATGAACACGGTGGGACGGTCGGCGTAGAAGAGGTCGTAGCAGGTGGCCTGGGTGCTCAGGCAGTCCTTCGGCAGGGGCGGCATCTCGCCCGCCATGCTGGCGGCGGTGGCGTTCAGCACCAGGTCGAAGCTGCCGCGCACGGTGTCGAAGCCGCCGCCGCGCACGCCCTGGGTCACGTAGCGTTCCGCGAGCTTCTGGGCGCGCTCGGCGGTACGGTTGGCGACGTGGATGAGCGCAGGCTTCTCCTCGACAAGCGCGGCCAGCACGCCGCGCGCGGCGCCGCCGGCACCCAAGAGCAGCACGCGCTTGCCGTGCAACGGCACATGGTGGTTGTAACGCAGGTCGCGGAGCAGGCCGACGCCGTCGGTGTTGTCGCCTAGCAGTTCGGCGCCGTCCCTCACCACGATGGTGTTGATGGCGCGGGCCTTCTTGGCGCGGGGCGTGAGTTCGTGGCAGAGCTTGAAGGCCTGTTCCTTGAACGGCACGGTCACCGAGAGGCCCTTGCCGCCGCCTGCCAGGAAGCCGCGCAGCGCGGCGATGAAGCCGCGGGGCGGGGCGTCGATGCGGGTGTACTCAAGGCGCTGGCCGGTCTGGCGGGCGAAGGCGGCGTGGATGCCCGGCGAGAGGCTGTGCTCCACGGGGTGGCCGATGATGGCGTAACGGTCGGAGGCGGTGGCCATGGCCTTAGGCTTAAGCTCCTTCCTTGATCCACAGCGCGGCGCGCTTGGCGAAGTAGGTGAGGATGCCATCGGCGCCGGCGCGCTTGATGGCGGTGAGGGATTCGAGGGCGCAGGCTTTCTCGTCCAGCCAGCCGTTCTGGGCCGCGGCCATCAGCATGGAGTACTCGCCGCTCACCTGGTAGACGAAGGTCGGCGCGCCGAACGCGTCTTTCACGCGGCGCACGATGTCGAGGTAGGGCAGGCCCGGCTTCACCATCACCATGTCGGCACCCTCCTCGAGGTCGAGCGCGACCTCGCGCAGGGCCTCGTCGGAGTTGGCCACATCCATCTGGTAGCTGTGCTTGTCGCCCTTGCCGAGGTTGCCGGCGGAGCCGACTGCGTCGCGGAACGGGCCGTAGAAGCTGGAGGCGTACTTGGCGGAGTAGGCGAGGATGCGGGTGTGCACGAAGCCCTTCTCTTCCAGCGCGGCACGGATGGCGCCGATGCGGCCGTCCATCATGTCCGAGGGCGCCACCACGTCGGCGCCGGCCTCGGCATGGGACAGGGCCTGGCGCACCATCACTTCCACGCTCGTGTCGTTCAGCACGTAACCCTGGTCGTCGATGATGCCGTCCTGGCCGTGGGTGGTGAAGGGATCGAGCGCCACGTCGGTGATCACGCCGAGGGTGGGGAATTCTTTCTTCAGCGCGCGGGTGGCTTCCTGGGCCAGGGCCTTCGCGTTGTATGCCTCCGCCGCATCCAGGGACTTCTTGGCCGTGGGCGTCACCGGGAACAGCGCGATGGCCGGGATGCCGAGCTTCAGGCACTGCTCCGCTTCCTTGAGCAGGAGGTCGATGCTCACCCGTTCCACGCCGGGCATGGAAGCCACCGCCTCGCGCTGGCCCCGGCCCTCGATGACGAACACCGGATAGATGAGGTCGTCGGCGGAGAGCCGGGTCTCGCGCATCAGCCGACGCGAGAAGCCGTCGCGGCGCATGCGACGCGGACGGATGGCGGGATAGCCGCCACGGGGTCGGTTCGGGGACTTCACGGTCGCTAGGGCTCCGGCGGGGCGCTTCAAGCTGCAAAACGGGGCCAGATAGGGTAAAACAAACCCGCCGGATGGGCCAGTTAGACACTGGAAACCAAAGGTTACAAAGACCCTCCATGGCTGCCGTTTCCCAAGAATCCCCCGACCGTAACCGGGTCCTGACCGACCTCTTGCACGCCTGCGCCCAGGGCCGCCAGACGGCCTTCCAAGCCCTGTACCGGGAGGTCTCCCCGCAACTGTTCGCGGTCCTGGTGCGTATCTTGAAGCGTAAGGACCTGGCCGAGGAGGCCCTCCAGGACGCGCTCCTGAGCGTGTGGCGCAATGCCGGCAGCTATGCCGCCGAGAAGGGCGCCCCCATGACCTGGATGGTATCCATCTGCCGCTACCGGGCCCTGGACATGCTGCGCCGCGAGCGGCGCGAGGTGTCCCTGGACATGGAGCGGGAGGACATCGACGAGGATGGGCAGGAAGTATCGGAAGGCGAGATGGTCACGGACACGGTGTCCGTGAGCAAGGCGGAGGAGCGCAAGTTGGACGAGTGCATGGGCAGGCTCAACGACGGACAGCGGCGCAGCATCCGGCTCGCGTATGTCGACGGCTGCACCCATGAGGAGATCGCGGCCAAGGTCGGCTCGCCCGTGGGCACCGTAAAGAGCTGGGTGCGGCGCGGGCTCGAGAGCCTGAAGCGCTGCCTGGAAGCCGCATGAAGTATTCCGATCCCAGACTGCAGAACCTCCTGGCCGGCGAATATGTGCTGGGCGTGCTGCACGGCGCCGCGCGCCGCCGCTTCGAGCGCCTGCTGATGGAGAGCCGCACGCTGGCGGCCGAAGTCACCGCCTGGGAGGGGCGTTTCGCCAGCTGGGCGCTCAGGCTCAAGCCCGTCGCGCCGCCGGACTACCTGGAGTGGCGCCTCATGGGCCGGGTGCGCAACGAGTCGCGTGGCCGCAGTGTCACCACCCGCAACCTGTTCTGGCGCACCTGGGCCGTCGCCGCCACCGTGGTGCTGGCCATCGTGGTGGTCAGCCAGCGGCTCACGCCGCCGGCCCAGGTCAAGGCCGCCGAGTTCGCGCTCATGTCCGACGCCAAGGGCACGCCGCTGTGGCTCATCAGCGTGCACCCGGAAGCCAACCGGGTGGACATGAAGGTGGTCACGCCCAACCCGCCGCCCGCCGGCAAGTCCTACGAGCTGTGGATGATCCCGGACGGCGGCAAGCCGGTGCCCATGGGCCTCATGAACGAGACCGGCCAGGCCAGCGAGACCGTGAGTAGCGAGCTCCTGGCGCGCCTCGCCGGGGCCAAGGCCCTGGCCATCTCCGAGGAGCCCCAGGGCGGTTCCCCCACCGGACAGCCCACCGGGCCGGTGCTGTGGGTGGCGCCCCTGGTGACTACCTGACGCGACATATCAGCATGTCCGATACCCGTAATAAACCCGAGTCCGGGACGGTCTCTGCCAGCATGGGGACGCATCAGCACCGCTTCGAGATGCTGGCGCGCGCGCAGGTGCCGGGCCTGTACCGTTATGCGTACTGGCTGTGCCGCGACCGCGCCCTGGCTGAAGACCTGGTGCAGGAGACCCTGTTGCGCGCGTGGAAGTCCCTGGACTCCCTGCGCGAGGAGGCCGCGGCGCGCCGCTGGCTGATCACGATACTGCGGAACGAGTTCATGCGTGAGTTATCCAAGCGCCGCAACACGGTGCCGATCGACGAGATGCCGCTGGTGGATCACTCCGCCAACGTGGGCGGCAGCGACACCGACATGTTCGACGTGCGCCGCGCCCTGGCCAAGCTCACCCCCGAATACCGCGAGCCCCTGGCCTTGCAGGTGCTGATGGGCTGCACCACCCAGGAGATCGCCGAGATGCTGGAACTGACCCAGGGCACGGTGCTGACGCGCCTGCACCGGGCCCGCAACCAGCTGCGTGAGCACATGGGGCTCACCGGTGCCATGGAGGAGGGCGCGGCATGAATGCATCCGTCACCTGCCTCGACGTGCGCCGCATCCTCGGCGCCGAGCCGCAGCGCCGCGACGCCGGCATCGCCGAGCACCTCAACGATTGCCCCGGCTGCGCCAACTTCGCCCGCGACATGCTGGCCCTGGACACGCGCCTGGAAGCCGCCTTCAAGGTACCGGTGCCGGAAGGCCTGGAGGCGCGCATCGTCCTGGACGGTTCCCTCAAGAACAACCGCCGCGCCTGGCGCCCCTGGCTCGCCGCGGCGGCCAGCATCGCCATGGTGGCGCTGCTCACCAGCTTCGCCTGGCACCACTCGCATCCCTCCGACGCGACCATCGCCGCCGCGGTGGTGAAGCACATCGAGAACCCGGAAGAGATCGAGGCCATCGCTCCGGACCGGGCGCTCATCCATGACGCGGCGTACGTGCAGGGCGTGATGCAGACGGCCGGGGCCGCCATGCAGGGCGGCCTGGATGACGTGACCTATGCGCAGGTCTGCCTGTTCCGCGGCGAGCGGGTGGCGCACCTGGTGGTGCACGGCGCCAACGGCCCGGTGACCATCCTGCTGTTGCGCCATACCCACGTGGACAAGACCGTGCCGGTGGACGAACACGGCTTCCATGGCGTGATCATCCCGGCCGGCGAGGGCAGCATCGCCATCGTCACCAACACCACGACCCCGGTGCAGCCGATGGAGCAGGAACTCTCTTCAAAGGTCGAATGGACGCTATAAAGCGGCCGGATTCCTGCCCCGTATAATAGAGGCCCTGCAAAAAGGGCCTTTTTCATGAAGCTCATCGACCGGATATTGATCGCTGACCTGCACTTGAAGGCGATCTCTTCGCCGCGCCTGCGTACCCATCACAACCTGCATCCGACCCACGAAGATCCCATCCAGCGCATGTGCATGGCCATGGAGCCGCGCACCTACGTGCGTCCGCACCGGCACCCGGACAAGTGGGAACTCCTGCTCATCGTGAGCGGCGACATGCTGGTGATCTGCTTCGACGATCACGGCAAGGTCACCGCCGTGACGCGCCTCAAAGCCGGCGGCGAGACCCTGGGGCTGGAGACACCGGCCAACACCTGGCACGGCATCGTGACCCTGGCGCCCTCCACGGTGGTCTTCGAGGTCAAGAAGGGCCCGTATGTGCCCACGGAGGAGAAGGACTTCGTGGCCTGGGCGCCGGCAGAAGGCCATGCCCGCTGCGCCGAGTTCGAGGAATGGTTTAAATCCGCTCGTGTCGGCGATGTGGCGCCGGATTTCAGGAAATGAAGTCTGAGCACGAAGACGGCAAGGTACGCTGCCGCTGGGCACCGGCGGATGATGAGTTGTACACCGCCTATCACGACAAGGAGTGGGGCGTGCCGGTCCACGATGACCGCAAGCTCTTCGAGTTCTTGATCCTGGAAGGCGCCCAGGCGGGCCTCTCCTGGTCCACCATCCTGCACAAGCGCCAGAATTACCGTAAGGCTTTCGCCCGCTTCGATCCCAAGAAGGTGGCGGCCTTCACCCGGAAAGACGTGGCCCGCCTCATGCAGGACGCGGGCATCGTCCGCAACCGCCTCAAGATCGAGAGCAGCATCTCCAACGCCCAGGCCTTCCTGGAAGTGAGACGGGAGTTCAAGAGTTTCGACAAGTACATCTGGTCCTTCGTGGGCGGCAAGCCGAAGCAGAACCGCTGGAAGACCGGCCAGGTACCGGACCGCACGCCCGAGTCCGATGCCATGAGCAAGGATCTCAAGAAGCGCGGTTTCCGTTTCGTGGGCAGCACCATCTGCTACGCGTTCATGCAAGCCACCGGAATGGTGGACGACCATTCCACCACCTGTTTCAGGCACAAGCGCCGGTGACACCTCTCGCCATCGTCGGTCTCGCTCTCCTGGGCGGATTCCTGGGTGGGGTGTTGGGCGCCCTCACGGGCTTGGGCGGCGGCATCATCGTGGTGCCGCTGCTGACCCTGGTGCTGCATCTCCCCATCATCGAGGCCGTGGGTGTCAGCCTGTTCGGCGTCATGGCCATCTCCGTGGGCGCCGCGCCGCGCTTCGTCGGCACCGGTCTCTCCAACCTGCGGGTGGCGCTGTTCCTGCAGATGGCCGCCTCCTCCGGAGCCCTGGTGGGCGCGCTGGTGTCCCATGACGTGCCGGCGCGGGCCCTGTTCCTGGTGTTCGGCCTGGTCATGCTCTACAACGCCGTGGTCTCGTTCCTACCCTCGAGTAAGGCACCGGTTGCGGAAATCAGTTCGCCCCTGGCCCAGCGCCTTAAGCTCGCGGGCCGCTACCAGGAGCGCGGCGAGTGGCACGCCTACGAGGTAGCGAGTCCCCTGCCGGCCTTCGGCATCATGCTGGGGGCAGGCATGCTCTCGGCCCTGCTCGGCATCGGCTCCGGGGTGTTCAAGGTCATGGCCATGGACAAGTTCATGCGCCTGCCCTTCAAGGTCTCCACCGCCACCTCCAACTTCATGATCGGCATCACCGCCGCCACCAGCGCCGGCTACTACCTGTCCCATGGCGATGTGCCGCCGCTGATCGCGGCGCCGGTGGTGCTGGGTACGCTGGCCGGCGCCTACCTGGGCGGCCACTGGATGAAAGTCCTGCCGGTGCAGCAGCTGCGGCGCATCTTCGCCGTGGTGCTCATGGCCGTGGCCTGCGAGATGCTCTACAAGGGGCTGCGGCCATGAGCGAGAAGCTGGAAGCCCAGCGCCGGCTCATCACGCTGTTGATACTGCGCCTGAGCATCGGCCTCGCGGCGTTCTCGATCCTGGTGGGCCTGACGCTGTTCCTGGCCCGGGGCGCGGCGTATTTCCCCACCACGCCTTCGGGTCGCATCGATGCGATCCTGGGCTACGTCTGGCACGAGGCCCTGGCCATGCGGCCTTCCGCCTTCTTGGACGCGGGGTTACTAGTGATCCTGTTCACGCCGCTGGTGCGGTTGCTGTCGGGGGTGGTGGCGAATGCGCGTGTACGCGACTGGCTCTACGTTGGGATTGGAGTCGTGGTAATCGCGCTGGTTTCGGTGGGTCTCTTCTCGGGTCAGGTCTGAGCCCTCAAGGAATCTTAGGATTGACAGTCACGCCCTTGGACCTGAGGAAATCGATCACCTTTTGGCGCCACTGGTACAGCGGACTATTGGGGTCGATATTGTTGTTTTCGATACACCATACGATGCCGTTAACACGGCCTTGGTATGTGGGTATTTTTGCGGCGTAATCAGCGCCATGCTCTAACAAATAGAGCGCGATATCGTACTGATTTAATTCTGCGGCACTGATGGCGGGCGTTATTTTACCCACTGCTTCGACATAATTAACGTCTGCGCCGGCTTCGACGAGCAGTTTCACATTTTTGAGCCCGCCTGGAATGGTCGCAGCCATCAATGGCGTATGAGGCCAACCATCGGAGATTAGAAGATTGGGATTGCCGCCGTGCGCCAATGCGAGCTTAAGAAAGTCCGTATCTGCGATCGTGGGCGTCGCGGTCATCACTGCGGCGCCATGGTCCTCTATATGGTTGGGATCTGCTCCTAGTTTCAGTAGCTCTTCAAACCCTGCTTTATTCCTTTGAGCAAGAGCCCAGAGTAGCGGCGTTATCCCACCGTCTCCGGGCGCATCTATATTGACTCCGGCGGCTTTCAGCGCATCGATCTTGGCGATATCGCCATTACCAGCTGCGAGAGCTACTTGAAGCACTTGGGGGTCATGAAAGCCCTCCTTGGCGCGGCTATTTGGAAGTTGGGATGTGCATCCCGAAATCAACAGGAGAGATGCGAACAGCGGAAAGATGATTTTCACTTAGAGCCTATTTTGCGAATATACGCGACGGGTCTTTGAATGCCTTGAATTCCAGTGCATTCCCGCTGGGATCCTTGAAGAACATGGTGGCCTGTTCGCCCACCTGGCCCTTGAAGCGGATACCGGGCTCGATGACGAACTTGACCTTGCCCTTGAGTCGCTCCGCCAGTTTCTCCCACTGAGTCCATTCCAGGATCACGCCGAAGTGCCGCACCGGCACGTCCTCGCCGTCCACCTTGTTGGTGGCGGCCGCGGCTTCCTTGGGCGCGAGATGCGCCACGATCTGATGGCCGTAGAGGTCGAAGTCGATCCATTCGCTGGATTCCCGGCCCGTGGGGCAGTCTAGGAGTCCTGCATAGAACTTGCGGGCTTCATCCAGGTCATGCACCGGGAAGGCCAAGTGGAACGGCTGTATCTGGCTCATATCCAATCCCTCACTATCAGGAATTTTTCGTACAGCTCTGCCTCGCGAGAGCCGGGTTCCGGTTTCCAGTCGTATTCCCAGCGCACCAGAGGCGGCAGTGACATGAGGATGGATTCAGTGCGGCCGCCGGATTGCAGGCCGAAATGGGTGCCCCGATCCCAGACCAGGTTGAACTCCACATAGCGGCCGCGGCGGTAGAGCTGGAACTCCCGCTCGCGTTCACCGTACTTCGTATCACGGCGTCGCTCGGCGATGGGCACATAGGCCGGCAGGAAATGATCCCCCACGCTGCGCACGAAGGCGAAGGAGCGCTCGAAGCCTTCCGCGTTCAAGTCGTCGAAGAACAGGCCGCCGATGCCACGGGGTTCGTTGCGGTGCTTGAGGAAGAAATACTCGTCGCACCATTTCTTATAGCGGGCGTAGGCCTCGGCGCCGAAGGAGGAATCGCAGGCTTCCTTGGCGGCCTGATGCCAGTGGCGCGCGTCTTCCTCGAAGCCGTAGTAGGGCGTGAGGTCGAAACCGCCGCCAAACCACCATACCGGCGTCTCGCCTTCCTTGGGGGCGGCGAAGAAACGCACGTTCATGTGCGCCGTGGGCACGTAGGGATTGAGGGGATGCAGCACCAGAGATACGCCGAGGGCGCGCCAGGCACGGCCGGCGAGTTCGGGCCGGTGCGCGGTGGCGGAGGGCGGGAGCTTGGTGCCCTGCACGTCGGAGAAGTTCACGCCGGCCTGCTCGAACAGCGCGCCCTGGCGCAGCACGCGGCTCTCGCCGCCGCCGCCTTCGGCGCGGGTCCACTGCTCACGCTTGAAACGGGCCTTGTCGTCCAGCTTCTCCAGCGTGGACGTGATGCTGTCCTGCAGGGAACGGAGGTAGGTCTCGACGGCCTGGATATCCATGCCGCGTATGTTAACCCGCTCTCAGCACCTTGCCTGTCAGTGCTTCGCGGATCTCGGTGGGTTTGCCTAAGCCACCCACGGCGCCGGGGACGATGTCGTCCACGCCATCGCCGAGTTGGTTGCGTACCGCGAGGGCGGTGCGGGCCGGCGGGCGGCCGCTGCGGTTGGCGCTGGTGGATACCAGTGCCATGTCCAGGACCCGGCAGAGGGAGGCGGCGACGGGATGGGCGGTGACGCGCACCGCGAGGGTGTCGCGGCCGCCGGAGAGCCAGAAGGGCAGGGAAGGTGCCGCCGGCACCACCCAGGTGACGGGGCCGGGCCAGCTCGCCCGGAGCTTCTGCAACACCGGTTCCGGCATGGTCGCCATGAAGGGCAGGAGTTGCGAGATGTCCGAGGCGATGAGGATAAGGCCCTTGGCCGCATCGCGCTGCTTGAGCTCGAAGATGCGGCGCACGGCCGCATGCTCCAGGGGATCACAGCCTAAGCCATACACCGCTTCGGTGGGATAGGCGATGACGCCGCCGGATTTGACTACTTCGAGGGCTCGACGTAGCGGCCAGGCGGCGGTATGCATCGCAGGCTCAGGCCGCTGGGGCCGTCTCTTCCGGCGGCGGTGCGAGCTCCGGAGCCGGCTCGGCGAAGCCGCACTCCTTCACCGGGCACACGCGCTCGGTGCCCTTGCGCTTGGTGGTCTTCACCGTGAGGATCGGCCAGCTGCACTTCGGGCAGGGCTGCGCCAGCGGCAGGTTCCACACCGCGTACTTGCAGTCCGGGTAACGGGCGCAGGAGTAGAACACCTTGCCGTAGCGCGACTTGCGCTTGAGGAAGGTGGCCTGCTTGCACTCGGGGCACTCGACGCCGGTGTCCGCCGGCTTCTCGAGCGGCTCGATGTGCTTGCAGTTCGGGTAGCCGGAGCAGCCGATGAACTTGCCATAGCGGCCGCGGCGGATGATGAGGTCGGAGTTGCACTTGGGGCACTGCCGGCCTTCGATCTTCTGTGGCTGGGCGGCCTGTTCGGCGGTCTCGTCCAGGTTGCGGGTGTAGTCGCACTCCGGGTAGCCGGTGCAGCCGATGAAGCGGCCGCGGCGGCCGAGCCGGATCGAGAGCGGCTTGGTGCACTTCGGGCAGGCCTCGTTCAAGGCCTCGGTGGTCACGTCCTTGCGCGAGACGCTCTCTTCCTTGTGGTCGACGAGCTTCTTGAACGGGTCCCAGAACTCGTGCATCACCGGCACCCAGGCCTTCTCGCCGCGGGACACGGCGTCGAGCTCGTCTTCCATGGCGGCGGTGAAGCCGTAGTCCACGTACTGGGTGAAATGCTCGGTGAGGAACTTGGCCACCACGCGGCCCACGTCGGTGGGTTTGAAGCGCTTGCGGTCCATCTCCACGTACTCGCGCGCCTGCAGCGTCGAGATGATGGTGGCGTAGGTGGAAGGCCGGCCGATGCCGAACTCTTCCAGGGCCTTGACGAGGCTCGCTTCCGAGAAGCGCGGCGGCGGCTCGGTGAAGTGCTGGTCGGACTGGATGCCGCTGAGGGTGACGGTCTCGCCCTCCACCAGCACCGGCAGCATGCGTTCCTCGTCGTCGTCGGCCGGGGCGGTGGTGCCCGCGGCAGGCGCGTCGTCCTTGCCTTCCTGGTACACGGCCATGAAGCCCGGCACCACCAGCACGGAACCGCTGGCGCGGAACAGGGTGTTGCCGCCGGCGTCCAGGTCGGCGCTCACGGTGTCGAACACCGCCTGCTCCATCTGGCAGGCGATGGTGCGCTTCCAGATGAGCTCATAGAGCTTGCGCTGCTCGTCGGTGAGCTTGCCCTGGATCTCCTCCGGGGCGCGGGCCGCGGAGGTGGGGCGCACGGCTTCGTGCGCTTCCTGGGCGTTCTTGGACTTGGTCTTGTAGACGCGCGGCTCCGGCGGCAGGTGATCCTTGCCGAAGCGTTTTTCGATGACCTCGCGGATCTCGGCCACCGCTTCGGCGGCCAGGTTCACGGAGTCGGTACGCATATAGGAGATCAAGCCCACCTGGCCTTCGCCTGTGAGATCGATGCCCTCGTATAGCTGCTGGGCGATGCGCATGGTGCGCTGGGCGCCGTAGCCGAGCTTGCGGGAGGCTTCCTGCTGCAGGGTCGAGGTGGTGAAGGGCGCGGCCGGGTTGCGGCGGCGCTGCTTCTTCTCGACCGAAGCGACCTTGAGCTTGCCGTCAGCGGACTTGAGGATGGCCTTCTCGGCGCCCTTGGCGGACTTCTCGTCGCGGAAGCTGAACTGCTCGATCTTGGTGCCCTGGAACTGCCACAGCCGCGGCTCGAAGGCCTGGCCCTTCTTCTCGGCCTTGCCGAGCAGGGTCCAGTATTCCTCGCTCTTGAACTTGTCTATCTCGTCCTCGCGCTCGCAGATGAGGCGCAGGGCCGGCGACTGCACACGGCCGGCGGAGAGGCCGCGGCGGATCTTCTTCCACAACAGCGGCGAGAGGTTGAAACCCACCAGGTAATCCAGGGCGCGGCGCGCCTGCTGGGCCCACACCAGGTCCTGGGAGAGCGGACGCGGGTTGGCCACCGCATCGTTGACGGCGCGCTTGGTGATCTCATGGAACACCACGCGGTGGATGGCCTTGTCCTTGAGCAGGCCCTTCTCCTTGAGGATCTCGGTGAGATGCCAGGAGATGGCTTCGCCCTCGCGGTCCGGGTCGGTCGCGAGGTAGAGGGCGTCGGCCTTCTTCAGCGCCTTGGCGATGGCGTCCACGTGCTTCTCGTTGCGCTCGATCAGCTGGTACTTCATGGTGAAGTCGGTGGCGGGATCCACCGCACCTTCCTTCGGCACTAGGTCGCGCACATGGCCGTAGGAGGCCAACACCTCGAAGCCCTTGCCCAGGTACTTCTTGATGGTCTTGGCCTTCGCGGGGGATTCGACGATGACTAGGTTTGCACTCATATATATACAGCAATACTACAAAAGGTTTTCGTTACGCAAGTTCCGGCGGCGCATGTGTCTCTCGTCAGACCATCATCGAGGCCGCATTTCGCGAGCGAAGTTCCGCTCGCTGCATCGCATAAAGCAAACCCGGCGTGAGCCGGGTGAAGGTCTGGGATCCTGCTGCGCCGGGGCTGGAAAACCCCGGCGGGCGCGGCATTCTACAGCTTTTGGCGGCCATGGCACCCATCAGTGCATCACGCCGGCGGACTGGTCGAACACCAGCTCCTCCATGCGGGCGTAGGCGTCCTCCTGGCCGGGCCGGTTGAACAGCACCATCAGGATGATCCATTTCACCTGTTCCAGGTCGATCTCCGCATTGTCCAGGGCCATGATGCGGTCGATGACCACCTCGCGCTGGGCCGCGTCCAGTATCCCGATGTTCTCCAGGTACTGCATGAAGCCGCGGCACTCCACGCTGAACCGTTCCAGCTCCTGCGCCGCGTACACCCGCAGCGCGTCGCGCTGCGCGACCATGGGCTCGCTGTCGGGCGGGTTCCTGGCCAGGTTCTCCAGCCAGTCGAAGGCGCGGTTGATCTCGTGTTTGGCGAAGCCGGCTTCTTCCAGCTCCACCGTCAAGGTCTCGCGGTCGGCTTCGGTCTCGTTGTCGTCATCGTCGAGATAGTTCTCGAACAGATACATGAGCACGTCGAGTACGTTTTCCTTGATCATGACGTCACGACCTCTTGTTCACGCGGGAATATCGGCCACCCGGAGCGGCTTCCACGTGTCCCTGAAGCTCGAGCATCAGGAGCATGCTAGAAACCACATCGGGCGTCAAACCGGTGCGTTCGACCAGCGCATCCACCGAAGTGGGGGCGAAGTCGAGGGAATTCAACAACAGCTGGTACTCCGGGTCCTCGCCGGGCGCGTCCGTACCGGACGCTTCCCCCGCGGAGACCAGCGCCGGCACGGCTTCCAGGCCGAGCAGCGGACCCAGCTCTTCCAATATGTCGGTCGCGGATTCCACCAGCTTCGCGCCGTCGCGCAGCAGCCGGTGGCAGCCCCGCGACATGGGATTGTGTATGGAACCCGGGATGGCGAACACCTCGCGGCCCTGTTCGGAGGCGAGGCGCGCGGTGATGAGCGAGCCGCTCTGCTTGGCGGCTTCCACCACCAGCGTGCCGACGCTGAGCCCGCTGATGATGCGGTTGCGGCGCGGGAAATGCGTGGGCAGCGGCGGCGTGCCCGGCGGGAACTCGCTGACGATCACGCCCTGTTCCAGGATCTGCTGCGCCAGCTCGCGGTTGCGCGGCGGGTAGGGTTTGTCGAGGCCAGTGCCCCACACCGCCACGGTCTTGCCGCCCTTGAGCGCGCCCTTGTGGCTGGCGGCGTCGATGCCGAGCGCCATGCCGCTGGTGATGACGAGGCCACACTTGGCCAAGTACTCGGCGAACTCCTCGGCGTTGCGGCGGCCCTCCACGCTCGGACTGCGGCTGCCCACCATGGCCAGCTGCGGCTCGGCCAGCAGCGCGGCGTCGCCGCGCACGAACAGGGCGAAGGGCGGGTCAGGGATCTGCTTCAGGAGCGGCGGGTAACCGGGCTCGGTGACGACCAGGAGTCGCGCGCCGGTCTTCTGCATCCAGCTGAGGTCCTGCTCCGCGGCGCTGCGGTCCGGAGCGCGCAGGAAGGCGCGGGCTTCGGCGTGCAGGTCGAGGGAAGGGGGCAGATCGGAGGTGAAGCATCCGGCGGCGCTGCCGCAGTGCTGCAGCAGGCGAAGGGCGCCGGCATTGCCGAGCCGCGGGGCGCGGATCAGCGTGAGCCAGTCCAATGCATCCTGTGGGTCTATCGTTTTCCCCTCAGGTGGGCCGAGTCCCCATCAAGCGGGCCCCGGCTGTCACAAACCTCATCACTCTCGGCTTGATACTCGCGCATCAGGCCCGAGCCGGTCAAGCAGGCTTCAGGGATTACCGACGATGTCCTTCACGTGGATCTCGTGGGAGGCTTCCATCACCAGGGCGTAGCTCGAGTCCTTGAAGACGCGGAACACCATCAGGGTGCCGGTGTGTTCGGTGGGCAAGGTCACGTTGCTCCAGCTGAAGAAGCCGGCGCTCTTGTCCCTGACCGTGTCGCCCTTGCGGTAGATGCCGAGCACCATGCCCAGGTCCACGCCCTGGTCGGCGCCGCGGTTCAGCAGCACCACGTAGAACTGGCCGATCTGCGCCACGCCGCCCAGTACTGCGGCGATCTGGCCCTGGATGGTCTTGGCCGGATGATGCGGGAAGAAGTTGAGCGGCATCACGTCGCCGTTGCTCGGCACGAACAGGTCGCCCGCGATCGCTTCCTGGTTGGAGCGGGTGATGAGCAGCTTGGCGGGATCGCTCCAGGCTTCCACCTGGGCATCGCCGATGTAGGTGGCTTCGTAGCCCAGGGAGTCGCCGCTGTCCGGGTCCACGTACTTGTCGCCCTTGCGGAAGATCTCGTAGCGCGAGCCGGCCTTGCTGTCGAGGCCGCGGACATAGACCTCGTCGCCGCCGCCGGAGGCGGGCCCGAGGTTGAAGGCGGTGACCAGGTGGCCGCTGTCGCTCATCTCCTTGTCGGTGAGGACGCGGGTCTTGGAGAGGAAGGCGCGCAATGCATCCAGCGGCACGGTGGTGACGGCGGCATCCAGCGGCATGTAACGGGCTGAGGGCGAGAGCCGGGTCACGGGCAG
>DASXYJ010000182.1:0-4829 GCA_036502565.1 Gammaproteobacteria bacterium | reverse complement strand
GACAAGAAGGCCCTGCAGGCCTACCTCACGCGCCTGGAGGAAGCCGAGAAGCGCGACCATCGCCGCATCGGCCGTGAGCTGGACCTGTTCCATACCCAGGAAGAGGCGCCGGGCATGGTGTTCTGGCACCCCCGCGGCTGGGCCCTGTGGCAGCAGGTGGAGCAGTACATGCGCCGCGTGTACGCCGGCAACGGCTACAACGAGGTGCGCGGCCCGCAGATCATGGACAAGAGCCTGTGGGAGAAGACCGGCCACTGGCAGAACTTCCGCGACAACATGTTCATCACCCACTCGGAAGAGCGGGACTTCGCCATCAAGCCCATGAACTGCCCGGGCCACATCCTCATCTACAAGCACGGCCTGAAGAGCTACCGGGACCTGCCGCTGCGCTTCGGCGAGTTCGGCGCCTGCCACCGCAACGAGCCCTCCGGCGCCTTGCACGGCCTCATGCGCGTGCGCGGCTTCACCCAGGACGACGGCCACATCTTCTGCACCGAGGACATGATCCAGGCGGAATGTGCCGCCTTCACGGAACTGCTGCTGAAGGTCTACCAGGACTTCGGCTTCACCGACATCATCTACAAGGTGGCCACCCGCCCCGCCAAGCGGGTGGGTGCCGATGCCCTGTGGGACAAGGCCGAGGCCGCCCTCATGGACTCCCTCAAGGCCTCGGGCCATGAGTTCACTGTCTCGCCGGGGGAGGGGGCCTTCTACGGCCCCAAGATCGAATACTCCCTGAAAGACGCCATCGGCCGGGTCTGGCAGTGCGGCACCATGCAGGTGGACTTCAACATGCCCGGCGCCCTGGGGGCTGAGTTCGTGGGGGAGGACGGGGCCAAGCACGTGCCGGTGATGTTGCACCGGGCCATCGTGGGCTCCATGGAGCGTTTCCTCGGCATCCTCATCGAGCACCATACGGGCCGCTTCCCGGCCTGGCTGGCCCCGGTCCAGGCGGTGGTCCTCACCATCACCGATCGGCAGGCGGAATACGCCAAAAACGTGGCTGAAAGCCTGAAATCCCATGGAAATCAGGGGTTTCGGGTGGAATCGGACTTGAGGAACGAGAAGATAGGCTTTAAAATACGCGAACATACGCTCCAGCGCGTCCCCTACCTTCTGGTGGTGGGCGACAAGGAGATGGAAACAGGTTCCGTGGCGGTACGCACACGTGAAGGCCAGGACCTGGGCAGCCTCAAGCTCGAGGACTTCGCCCAGCGTCTCGAAGCCGAAGTGGTAGCGCGCGGAGTGTCAGCCTGAACCGCAGTCCCGGATGTATGACGGGGCGGGTTCAGGTTTATTTTTGGAGGATCATGTATCAGCTCTGAGAAGCGCGCCCGGCGAAACGGGGAGATCACGACGGCCAAGGTCCGAGTCATAGGCCCTGACAACCAGCAGATCGGAATCATGTTCACCCGCGAAGCCATCCGCTACGCCGAAGAGGCGGGCCTGGATCTCGTGGAGGTGTCTCCCACCGCGGAGCCGCCGGTCTGCCGTGTGATGGACTTCGGCAAGTATCTCTTCGAGGTCAACAAGAAGCAGCAGGTCGCGCGCAAGAAGCAGAAGCAGATACAGGTCAAGGAAGTTAAGTTCCGTCCGACCACGGACGAAGGCGATTACCAGATCAAGCTGCGCAACCTGACGCGCTTCCTCACGGAGGGCGACAAGGCCAAGGTGACCCTGAGGTACCGCGGGCGCGAGCTGCTGCACCAGAACATCGGTGTCGAGATCCTGGAGCGCATCAAGAAGGATCTGGAGGAAGTGGGGATGATCGAGCAGTTCCCCCGCCTCGAGGGCAAACAGATGGTGATGATCATCGGCCCCAAGAAGAAATGAGTTTCCAGCGCTAAGACGTTTCAACAAAAGTGACGGCCCATAGCGTCACCCCTGGCGAACACCTCAACGCCGCTTCTGAGCGGGGCCAGGCTTACTAGTAAAACTCAGGAGTTTTTGTCATGCCCAAGATCAAGACCAAGCGGGCTGCCGCGAAGCGCTTCAGCGCGACCGGCACCGGCAAGTACAAGCGTGGCCAGTCGCACAAGCGCCACATCCTCACCAAGAAGAGCAGCAAGCGTAAACGTCAGTTGCGCGGCTCGACGCTCGTGGTCCCCCAGGATCACTTCCGCGTCAAGCAGATGCTGCCCTGGTCATAAGGAGAGGATAGAAACATGGCACGCGTAAAACGTTCCGTCACCAGCCGAGCCAAGCACAAGAAGATCATCGGCAAGGCCAAGGGCTACTACAACGCCCGTCGCAAGAACATCCGCACCGTCAAGCAGGCGGTGATGAAGGCCGGCCAGTATGCCTATCGCGATCGTCGCGATAAGAAGCGCGACATGCGCGGCATCTGGATCGCCCGCATCAACGCCGCGGCGCGCCTCTCGGGGCTGTCCTACAGCCGCTTCATGAACGGCCTCAAGAAGGCGAACATCGAGCTGGACCGCAAGGTCCTGGCCGACATCGCTGTCTTCGATGCGGCCGGTTTTGCGGCCCTCGCCGAGCAGGCCAAAGCCAGCTTGTCCTGAGTCCAAGCGCCACCGCTTAGACTTTAGTCAGAGCAAGTGGGGGAGGCTCTTCCAAGAGTCTCCCCCTTTTCTTTTTAGGGGCCACGGGGTAATAAGAAGCGCATGAGCAACGACCTCGACAAGCTGAGCGCGGAAGCCAAGTCCAAGGCGGCTGCCTGCACCACGCTGGCAGCCCTGGACGAAGTGCGCGTGCACTACCTCGGCAAGAAGGGCGTGATCACCGCCGAGTTGCAGACCTTGGGCAAGCTGCCGCCCGCGGAACGCTCCGCCGCCGGCCAGCGCATCAACGTGGTGAAGCAGGCGGTCACGGAACTCCTGGACGCACGCAAGGCTGAGCTCGAGCAGGCGGATCTCGCCGCCAAGCTGGCCGGCGAAGCGGTGGACGTGAGCTTGCCGGGACGCGGCCAGGAAGCGGGCGGCCTGCATCCCTCGACCCGCATCATGGAGCGCATCCAGGCGCTGTTCGAGCGCATGGGCTTCCGCATCGAGTCCGGCCCCGAGATCGAGGACGAGTTCCACAACTTCGACGCCTTGAACTTCAAGGCGGACCATCCGGCCCGCGCCGAGATGGATACTTTCTACCTGAAAGACCGGCCTTTCCTGCTGCGCACCCACACCTCACCGGTGCAGATCCGTTCCATGCTGAAGCAGGGCGCGCCGATCCGCGTCATCGCCGCGGGCCGCACCTACCGGCACGACTACGACATGACCCACACGCCCATGTTCCACCAGGTGGAGGGCCTGTTGGTGGACGAGGGCGTGAGCATGGCGCACCTGCGCGGCACCCTCACGGATTTCATGCAGCGCTTCTTCGAGAAGGATGACCTCAAGCTGCGCTTCCGTCCCTCGTACTTCCCGTTCGTGGAACCGGGCGCGGAAGTGGACATCAGTTGCGTGTTCTGCAGCGGCAAGGGCTGCCGGGTGTGCAAGCACAGCGGCTGGCTGGAAGTGCTGGGCTGCGGCATGGTGCATCCCAACGTGCTCAAGGCCTGCAAGATCGACCCTGAGCGCTACACCGGCTGGGCCTTCGGCATCGGCGTGGAGCGCCTAGGCATGCTGCGCTACGGCATCGACGACATCCGCATGAACTACGACAACGACCTGCGCTTCCTGCGCCAGTTCCGTTAAGGCGCCTGCACATGAAGATCAGCGTCGATTGGTTGAAGGAATTCGTGAAGCTGGGTGATGATGCCCAGAGCATCGGTCGCAAGCTCGCTTCCGGCGGCGTGGAAGTGGCATCCGTGGCGCCGGCCGTTCCGGCCTTCGAGAAGGTGTACGTGGGGCAGGTACGGAGCTTCGAGAAGCATCCGTCCGCCGACAAGCTCAACGTCTGTCAGGTAGACGCCGGCCAGGGCAAGCTGCTGCAGATCGTATGCGGTGCGCCCAATGTCAAGGCAGGCATGAAGGCGCCGGTGATATTGCCTGGCGGCAAGCTGCCGGACGGCACCGAGATCAAGCAGGCCGCTCTGCGCGGCGTGGATTCCTCCGGCATGCTCTGTTCCGCCAAGGAGCTGGGCCTCATGGAAGAAGCCTCTGGCCTGTTCGTGTTGCCGGACGACGCGCCGGTAGGCAAGGAACTCCGCGAGTACCTGGGCGGCGGCGACCAGCTCATCGAGATCGAGATCACGCCGAACCGCGGCGATGCCTTAAGCATCCTGGGTGTGGCCCGGGAGCTGGCGGCGCTCTACGGCAAGAGCTTGGAGAAGTCCGAAGTGGTGCCGGTGAAAGCGGCCATCCAGGACGTGTTCCCGGTGGAGATACAGGCGGGGAAGGCCTGCCCGGTGTTCGTCTGCCGTATTATCAAAGGATTGAATCCCGACGCGGTGACGCCGCTGTGGATGCGCGAGCGCCTGCGCCGCGCGGGCTTGAAGCCCATCCATCCAGCCGTGGACGTGACCCAGTACGTGATGCTGGAGCTAGGCCAGCCCATGCACGCCTATGATCTCTCGCGCCTGGACGGCGGTATCACCGTGCGCATGGCGAAGCAGGGTGAGAAGGCCAAGCTCCTCAACAACCAGGTATACGAGGCGCAGCCAGACGTGCTGGTGATCGCCGACAAGAGCCGCCTGCAGGGCTTCGCCGGCATCATGGGCGGCGGCGAGTCCAACGTGACCGCCGGCACCGTGGACGTGCTGCTGGAAGCGGCGTTCTTCGCGCCTGCCGCCATCAGTGGGCGGCCGCGACGCATGGACCTGCTGACCGACGCGGCTTATCGCTTCGAGCGGGGGGTCGATCCTCAGGGTCAGGCCCGCGCCATGGAGCGCGCCACCCAACTGATACTCGAGATCGCCGGCGGCCAGCCGGGAC
>DASXYJ010000181.1:0-1550 GCA_036502565.1 Gammaproteobacteria bacterium | reverse complement strand
GCAGCGAATGGGAGGGGACGGTCTACCCTCTCGTCCCCGGACACGAGATCGTCGGCCGGGTGGTCAAGGTCGGCGCGGAGGTGTCCACGTTCAAGGAAGGCGACCTCGCGGCCGTGGGGTGCATGGTGGACTCCTGCCGGCACTGCGACGCCTGCGAGGCGGATCTGGAGCAGTACTGTGCGGAAGGCGCCACCTTCACCTACAACGGCACCGACCGCCAGGACCACACCATCACCATGGGCGGGTACTCCGAGCGCATCGTGGTGTCCGAGAAGTTCGTGCTGTGCATGCCCGGCAACCTGGACGCCAAGTCCGCGGCGCCGCTGCTCTGCGCCGGCATCACCCTGTATTCACCGCTCAAGCATTGGGGCGTGAAGCGGGGCAGCAAGGTGGCCATCGTGGGGCTGGGCGGACTCGGCCACATGGGCCTGAAGCTCGCCAAGGCCTTCGGCGCGGACGTGACGCTCTTCACCCGCACCCCCGGCAAGCAGGCGGAGGCGAAGCGCCTGGGCGCGGACCACGTGGTGATCTCCACGGATCCGGAGCAGATGAAGGCCGTGGCCAACCGCTTCGACCTGGTCATCGACACCGTGCCCAACGAGCATGACGTGAACCCTTACCTCGCCACCGTGAAGCGCGACGGCGACTACGTGATCGTGGGCCAGCTCACGCCGCTGGTGCCGCCGGTGCATCCCGGCATGCTCATCGGCCAGCGCCGCAAGCTCGCCGGCTCGGTGATCGGCGGCATCGCCGAGACCCAGGAGATGCTGGACTTCTGCGGCGAGCACGGCATCGTCTCGGATGTGGAGATCATCCCCATCCAGAAAGTGAACGAAGCCTACGAACGCATGCTTAAGAGCGACGTACGCTATCGGTTTGTGATCGATATGTCTTCTTTGAAATGAAGCGGCGGCGCGCCCTTCGTTCCTGACGCTTCCGGGGGTATCCTCGTCTCGGCTTCAAAGCCGAGACGAGGATACCCATGCCGAACCCGATCCGTGGCTATGCCGTACCGTCCGCCGGTGCGCCGGTGGCGCCCCACAGCTTCGTACGCCGCGATCCACGTCCCGACGACGTGGTCATCGACATCCTCTACTGCGGCGTCTGCCACACCGACATCCACCACGCCCGCAACGACTGGGGCCGCGCCGTGTATCCGCTGGTGCCCGGGCACGAGATCATCGGCCGGGTGGCGGCCGTCGGCGCCGCGGTGCGCGCTTTCAAGCCGGGAGACGCGGTGGGCGTGGGCTGCCTGGTGGACTCCTGCCGCAGCTGTGCCGCCTGCGCGGAAGGCCTGGAGCAGCACTGCGAGAAGCAAGCCACCTGGACCTATAACGACGTAGACCGCCACGACCAGACCCGCACCTACGGCGGCTACTCGGAACGCATCCTGGTCTCCGAGAAGTTCGTGCTGCGGGTGCCTGAGGGCCTGGAGCTGAGCTCCGCCGCCCCGCTGCTCTGCGCCGGCATCACCCTGTATTCACCGCTGCGCCGCTTCGAGGCCGGCAGGGGCAAGCAGGTGGCCATCGTGGCCATGGGCGGGCTCGGGC
>DASXYJ010000180.1:0-9982 GCA_036502565.1 Gammaproteobacteria bacterium | reverse complement strand
GAAGTTTTATTTTCATGGTGGCGATTCCAATCGATAGGTCACATTTTCTCATGAGCTGGCCAATCTAGTAGATCAAAAAGAAGGGGCCTCGCGGCCCCTTCTCTTTTCTATCGCACTTCCAACATCGCTTATGCGACGTCGACAGCCTTCATGCTGAGGCGGATGCGGCCCTGCCGATCCACTTCCAGCACCTTGACCCGGATCACATCGCCTTCCTTGAGCTTGTCGCTGACGCGCTCGACACGCTCTTCGGAGATCTGCGAGATGTGCACCAGGCCGTCACGGCCCGGCAGGATGGCGACGAAGGCGCCGAAGTCCATGAGCTTGACCACCTTGCCCTCGTAGATGCGGCCCACTTCGACATCAGCGGTGATGTCTTCGATGCGCTTGCGGGCGGCTTCGCCCTGGGCCTTGTCGACGGAAGCGATCTTGATGGTGCCGTCGTCCTCGATCTCGATGGTCGTGCCGGTCTCTTCCTGGATGCCGCGCACCACCACGCCGCCCTTGCCGATCACGTCGCGGATCTTCTCGGGGTCGATCTTGATGACCACGATGCGCGGCGCCCACTCGGACATGTCAGAACGGGGCTTGGAGATGATCTCGTTCATCTTGCCGAGGATGTGCATACGGCCGTCCTTCGCCTGGGCGAGGGCCTGCTGCATGATCTCCTTGGTGATGCCCTGGATCTTGATGTCCATCTGCAGTGCGGTCACGCCGGTGGCGGTGCCCGCGACCTTGAAGTCCATGTCGCCCAGGTGGTCCTCGTCGCCGAGGATGTCGGTCAGCACGGCGAAGCCCTTGTCTTCCTTGATGAGGCCCATGGCCACGCCGGCCACCGGCGCCTTGATCGGCACACCGGCGTCCATCAGCGCGAGGCTGGTGCCGCACACGGAGGCCATGGAGCTAGAGCCGTTGGACTCGGTAATCTCGGAGACCACGCGCACCACGTAGGGATACACGCTCATGTCGGGCATCACGGCCTGGATGCCGCGCTTGGCGAGGCGGCCATGGCCGATCTCGCGGCGCTTGGGGCTGCCCATCATGCCGGTCTCACCCACCGAGTACGGGGGGAAGTTGTAGTGCAGCATGAAAGGTTCTTTGCGCTCGCCCTCGATGGCGTCGATGATCTGCGCGTCGCGGCCGGTGCCGAGCGTGGTGACCACGATGGCCTGGGTCTCGCCGCGGGTGAACAGCGCCGAGCCGTGGGCACGCGGCAGCACGCCGACCTTGATGTTGATGTTGCGGACGGTCTTGGTGTCACGGCCGTCGATGCGGGGCTTGCCCTCGATGATGCGGCCACGCACGATCTTCTTCTCGAGATCGCCGAAGGCGCCCTTCACCAGCGCTTCCGCGTACTTGCCCTCGCCTTCGCCGGCGAACTTGAGGGTGGCGGCGGCGCGGATCGCGTCGATCTTGGTGTAGCGGTCCTGCTTGTCGGAGATCTGGTAGGCATCCACCAGGGCCTTCTCGGCTTCGGCGGACATGGCGGCAGCCAGGCCCTTGTCTTTCTCTTCCGGCTTCCAGTCCCAGGCGGGCTTGCCGGCTTCCTTGGCGAGTTCCTTGATGGCCTTGATGGCGGCCTGCATCTGCTCGTGGCCGAACACCACGGAACCGAGCATCACTTCCTCGGAGAGGCAGTCAGCCTCGGATTCCACCATCAGCACGGCGCTCTCGGTGCCCGCGACCACCAGGTCGAGGTCCGATTCCAGCAGCTGAGTGCGGGTCGGGTTCAACACGTACTTGCCGTTGATGTAACCGACCCGGGCTGCACCGATCGGCCCAGCGAACGGCAGGCCGGAGATGGCCAGGGCCGCGGAGGCGCCGATCAGCGAGGGGATGTCCGCGTTCACGTCCGGGTTGTTGGACATGACGGTGGAGACCACCTGCACTTCGTTGACGAAGCCCTTGGGGAACAGCGGACGCAGCGGGCGGTCTATGAGGCGCGAGACCAGGGTCTCGTTCTCGTTGGGACGGCCTTCGCGCTTGAAGAAGCCGCCCGGGATCTTGCCCGCGGCGTAGGTCTTCTCCTGGTAGTTCACGGTCAGCGGGAAGAAGTCACGGCCGGGTATGGCCTTGGTGGAACCGACGGCGGTGACCAGCACCACGGTGTCGGCCATAGTCACCAATACCGCGCCATCGGCCTGACGGGCGATCTCACCCGTCTCCATGGTGACGGTGTGCTCTCCATACTGGAAACTCTTGCGGAATACGCTCACGGGTTATCCCCTCGTGTTGATTCGACTGCTTTGGATCAGGAAGTGGATCAGCGGCGCAGGCCGAGGCGCTCGATGAGCGTCTCGTAGCGCTTCAGATCGGACTTCTTGAGATAGTCCAGCAGCTTGCGGCGCTGGTTCACCATCTTGAGCAGCCCACGACGGGAGTGATGATCTTGATTGTGGTTGGTGAAGTGGTCGCCCAGGCCATCGATGCGCGCGGTCAGCAGCGCCACCTGGACTTCAGGGGAACCGGTGTCTTTGGGATCGCGGCGGTGAGCGGCGATGACTTCCTGTTTCTTCTCGGCCGTGAACATTGCGTGAGACTCCAGATCTTGATTGTTTAACCTTGGATTCAGCCGCCTATTGTAGCCGCGAGACCTGACTCGGACAAGCAAAAACCCAATGGAATCAGGGCTAAGGCAGGTTCAGCAGGCGCTTGGGCGCCAGGCGCCCGTCCCCCTGCATCTCCCCCACCCCCAGGAAGCGCCCGTCCCCGTAGACCCGGAGTTTGCCGGCCGCGGGTGCGCCGGGCACGAATACCGCCTGGCCCCGCGTGAAGTACCAGGCGCTGTCCCCCGTGAGGGCGGCCATGGGCCAGTGCAACACCGCGTGATCCACCGGCAGCATCAGGGCATCCAGGGCCTCGAGCCCCTGCGCAGCCTTGCGGGCCTCCAATTCCTGCAGGCTCAGCAGGGCCAAGTCGCGGCCGAAGGGCCCCACCGCCAGGCGCCGCAGCACCGTCACATGGGCCAGGGTACCCAGGCTCTGGGCCACGTCCTCGACGAGGGTGCGGATATAGGTGCCCTTGGAGCAGCGCACTTCCAGGCTGAGCGAGTCGGCTGTGAAACCCTTGAGCACCATGTCGTGGATGGTCACGGGCCGTGCCTGCCGTGCCACCTCGATCCCCTCCCGTGCCAGGTCGTAAAGCCGCTGGCCCTGGTGGCGCAGCGCCGAATACATGGGCGGTACCTGCATGATCTCGCCCCGCCACTGGGCCAAGGCCGCCTCGATCACGGGCGGCGAGAGCGCGGGCACCGGCTTGGTCTCCACCACCTCGCCCTCCGCGTCCGCCGTGGCGGTGCGTGCCCCGAGCTTGCAGGTGACGGCGTAATCCTTGTCCGCGTCCAGCAGGAAACCCGAGACCTTGGTGGCCTCGCCGAAACAGAGCGGGAGCATGCCGGTGGCGAGGGGATCGAGGCTGCCGGTATGCCCGGCCTTGTTGGCCTGGAACAGCCAGCGCGCCTTCTGCAGCGCGTCGTTGGAGGAGATGCCGATGGGCTTGTCCAGCAGCAGCACGCCGTGCACGTCGCGGCGCGGCAACCGCACCCGCTGGGGAGCGGGCTGGGCCTCGGTCACGAGTCCTGGTTCCCGCCGTCCGGGGCGTTGGCCTTGGCGATGAGCTCTTCCAGGCGCGAGGCGCGCTCCTGGGTGTCGTCATAGATGAAGCGCAGTTCAGGGATGATGCGCAGCTTCATGGCCTGGCCTATGCCATGACGCATGAAGCCGGAGGCTCGCTGCAACGTGGCCACCAGCTCCTCATGCGTGAAACTGCCGCCGATGGACGAGACGAACACCTTGGCGTGTGACAGGTCCTTGTTGAGCCGCACTTCCGTGACCGTGAGCAGTCCCGCACGCGGGTCATCCAGCACCTGGCCGATCATGCCGGCCAGCTCGCGCTGCATCTGCTCTGCCACCCGGGTGGAACGCTGGTATTCCTTGGGCATCGCGTTATCCGGCCATCAGATCGTGCGCGCCACTTCCACGCGCTCGAAGCACTCGATCTTGTCGCCCGGCTGCACGTCGTTGTAGTCCTTCACGCCGATGCCGCACTCGGTTCCGGCACGCACTTCGGACACGTCGTCCTTGAAGCGGCGCAGGGATTCCAGGGCGCCCTGGTAGATCACCACGTCCGCGCGCAGCACGCGGATCGGGTTGTTGCGCTTGACGTAGCCTTCCACCACCAGGCAGCCGGCGATGGCGCCGATCTTCGAGGAGCGGAACACGTCACGCACCTCGGCGAGGCCCACGATCTGCTCGCGGGTCTCGGTGCCGAGCATGCCGCTCATGGCCTTCTTCACGTCGTCGATGGCCTCGTAGATCACGCTGTAGTAGCGCAGGTCCACGCCGGCTTCCGCCACGATGCGGCGCGCGCCGGCATCGGCGCGCACGTTGAAACCGATGATCACCGCCTTGGAGGCGGCCGCCAGGTTGGCGTCGGACTCGGTGATGCCGCCCACGCTGCTTGCGATGACCTTCACCTTGATCTCGTCGGTGGAGAGCCCGGTCAGCGCGTCGCGCAGCGCCTCGGCGCTGCCCTGCACGTCGGACTTGATGAGCAGGTTGAGGCTCTTCTGGCCTTCGGCCAGCTGCTGGAATACGTCCTCAAGCTTGGCGCCCTGGGCACGCGCCAGCTTCACGTCGCGGAACTTGCCCTGGCGGTACAGCGCGACTTCGCGCGCCTTGCGCTCGTCGGTCACCACCAGCGCCTCGTCGCCCGCGTTGGGCGTGCCGGAGAGGCCCAGCACCAGCGCCGGCATGGAGGGGCCCGCCTCTTCCACGCGCTCGCCGGCCTCGTCGAACATGGCGCGCACGCGCCCGAACTCATGGCCCGCCAGCAGTATGTCGCCGGTCTTGAGCTTGCCCTTCTGCACCAGCACGGTCGCGACCACGCCGCGGCCCTTCTCCAGGCTGGACTCCAGCACGAAGCCGGTGGCCGGGCCTTCCGCCATGGCCTTCAGTTCCATGACCTCGGCCTGCACGCTGATGGAGTCGAGCAGCTTGTCCACGCCGGCGCCGGTCTTGGCCGACACCTGCACGAAGATGTTCTCGCCGCCCCACTCTTCCGCGATGATCTGGTGCTGCGACAGGTCGTTGCGCACCTTGTCGAAGTTCGCTTCCGGCTTGTCGCTCTTGGTGATGGCCACCACGATCGGCACCTCGGCGGCGCGTGCATGGTTGATGGCTTCCACGGTCTGCGGCATCACGCCGTCGTCCGCCGCCACCACCAGCACCACGATATCCGTCACCTTGGCGCCGCGGGCGCGCATGGCGGTGAACGCCGCGTGGCCCGGGGTATCGAGGAAGGTGATGGCGCCCTTCGGCGTCTGCACGTGGTAGGCGCCGATGTGCTGGGTGATGCCGCCGGCCTCGCGTGCCGCGACGCGGGTCTTGCGGATGTAGTCCAGCAACGAGGTCTTGCCGTGGTCGACGTGGCCCATCACGGTCACCACCGGGGCACGGGTGATCTCGGCGCCCTGCTCGGCCGGCGAGGCCTGCAGCATCTTGTCCTCGAGGTCGCTCTCCTTGAGCAACTTCGGGGCATGCCCCATCTCATGCACCACGATGGCCGCGGTGTCCTGGTCGATGACCTGGTTGATGGTCGCCATGGCGCCCATGTTCATCATGATCTTGATGACTTCGTTGGCCTTCACGGCCATGCGCGCGGCGAGCTCACCGACAGTGATGGTCTCGGGGATCTGTACTTCGCGCACCTGCGGCGCCACCGGCTTCTCGAAGCCGTGCTTGGACTCCGCCGGCATGTTGACGGGGCCGCGGGTCTTGCCGGGCTTCTTGCCCTTGCGCTTGTTGGACAGGCCGCCGGCCACATGCAGCTGGTTGCGGCCGTAGCGGGTATGGGCCTCGTTGCCGGCCGGCGCCGCGGCTGCGGGCGCGGGCGTCACGGGCGCGCCGGGCTTGCCCTTGGGCAGCGCGGCGCGCATGCGGCGGTCTTCCTCGTCCGCCTCGCGGCGCGCGTCGGCCTCGGCACGGCGGCGCTCGGCGTCGGCGCGGGCGTGAGTATCCTGTTCCTGCTTGCGCTTGGCTTCCTCTTCCTGCTTGGCCTTGCGCTCCTGTTCCTCGACCTGTTTCTTGGCGTCATCCACCGCCTTCTTCTCGGCGGCGACCTTGGCCTCGGCGGCACGCACCACCTCGAGCTCGGCCTGGCGCACCGCGTCCTCTTCGGCACGGCGCTTGGCTTCTTCTTCCATCACCGCGCTGCGCTTCACGTAGGTGCGCTGCTTGCGCACTTCCACGCTCACGGTCTTGGCACGGCCCTGGGAGCCCGAGACCTTGATCTCGGAGACGCTACGGCGCTTCAAGGTGATCTTGCGCGGCTCGCTGGACGAGTTCTCGCCATGGCTGTGGCGCAGGTGCGAGAGCAGCTGCATCTTCTGGTCATCGGTGATGGACGCATCCGGGTCTCCGACCTGGATGCCGGCCTCGGCGAGCTGCGTGAGCAGCCGGTCGACGGGAGTCCCGACGACTTCAGCCAATTGCCTAACGGTGACTTGTGCCATTACCTGAGCTCCTAAAGTTCTCTATCGACTCAGGCTTGCTCGCCGGCAAACCAGGGGGCGCGGGCGGTCATGATGAGCGCCGCGGCGCGGACCTCATCCAGCCCCTCGATGTCCTTGATGTCTTCGACGGCCTGCTCGGCCAGCTCTTCCATGGTGCGGATGCCCGCGGCGGCCAGCTTGAAAGCCAGGCCCCGGTCCATGCCGTCCATGTCCAGGAGATCCTGGGCGGGTTCGGAATCACCCACCTGCTCCTCGCTGGCGATGGCCTGGGTCAAGAGCACGTCGCGGGCGCGGCCGCGCAGCTCTTCCACGGTGGCCTCGTCGAACTCCTCGATGTTGAGCAGCTCGGCGGTGGGCACGTAGGCGATCTCCTCGATGCTGGAGAAACCTTCCTGTACCAGGATCGCGGCCACGTCGGTGTCCACGTCCAGCTGTTCCATGAACAGCTTCTGCAGGGTCTGGGCCTCGGCCTCGGTCTTCTGCGTGGCCTGGGCCTCGCTCATCACGTTCAGTTCCCAGCCCGAGAGCTGGCTGGCGAGGCGCACGTTCTGGCCGCCGCGGCCGATGGCCTTGGACAGGTTGTCCTCGGCGACCGCGATGTCCATGCTCTTGGATTCCTCGTCCATGGTGATGGAGATCACCTCGGCCGGGGACATGGCGTTGATCACGAACTGGGCCTGGTTCTCGTCGAAGGGCACTATGTCCACGCGCTCACCGGAGAGCTCGTTGGACACGGCCTGCACGCGCGAACCGCGCATGCCGACGCAGGCGCCGACCGGGTCGATGCGCGAGTCATGGCTCATCACCGCCACCTTGGCGCGGGAACCCGGATCGCGGGCCGCGCCCTTGATCTCGATGAGGCCCTGGCCGACTTCCGGCACCTCGAGCTTGAAGAGCTCGATGAGGAACGCCGGGGTGGTGCGGCTCACGAACAGCTGCGGGCCGCGCGCTTCCGCGCGCACTTCCTTGAGGTAGCCGCGGATGCGGTCACCGGTGCGCACCGCCTCGCGCGGGATCATGTCCTCGCGGGGGATGAAGGCCTCGGCGTTGTTGCCGAGGTCGATGTAGATGTTGCCGCGCTCCACGCGCTTGACGAGGCCGGTCACCAGCTCGCCGATGCGGCCCTGGTAGGCGTCCACCACCTGCGCACGCTCGGCCTCGCGCACCTTCTGCACGATGACCTGCTTGGCGGTCTGCGCGCCGATGCGGCCGAACGGCACCGAGGCCATGGGCTCCTCGACGAACTCGCCCACCTGGATGTCGGCGCGCACGTCCACGGCGTCCATCAGGCGGATCTCGCGGTCCGGGGACTCCAACAGCATGTCGTCGGGCTGCACCACCCAGCGGCGGAAGGTCTCGTACTCGCCGGTCTGGCGGTCGATGGCCACGCGCGCGTCGATGTCGCCGCCGTGCTTCTTGCGCGTGGCGGACGCGAGCGCCGCTTCCAGCGCCTCGAAGATCACGCTCTTGTCCACGCCCTTCTCGTTGGAGACGGCATCGACGACCAACAGGATCTCTTTGTTCATGGCTCTATCTCTTGCTCTTCGGTTTCAATTCGTTGTCAAAATTCGGCACCAGCCGGGTCTTGGCGATGCCATCCAGCGGCAGCGTGTGCAGCACGCCGTCCACTTCGATCGTCACTTCACCCGCCGCGCAGCCCTTGAGGGTCCCTGCGAAGCGGCGCCGCCCTTCGATGGGCAGCTCCATGTCTATCCGGGCCTGCTCGCCGGCGAAGCGCGCGAAGTCCGCGGCTTTCCGGAGCGGCCGGTCCAGGCCCGGCGAGGACACCTCCAGCGTGTAGGCGCCCGGGATCGGGTCCTCCACGTCCAGCACGGCGCTCACCTGCCGGCTCACGATCTCGCAGTCGTCCACCGTCACGCCCGCCTCCTTGTCTATGAAGACCCGGAGCAGGCCGCCGCGGCCCTGGGGATGGAACTCCAGTTCCACCACCTCGTAACCGAGGGCCTCGATGGGGCCCTCCAGCAGACTGAACAGCTTCTCGCGCACCGCGCTTCGCGCTCCATTCCTAATTTCGTCTGAAAATCCCAGGGACGGGATTTGCAGACCCGGCGAGTCCGGCGCATGCCCGTACTCGCCGCCTGACCGTTAAAAACAAAAATGGGCCCTCGGGCCCATCTCCAAAACCATCCCGCAGGGCGGGACGACCAAGACGACAAACCCCGGCTTGCCCGGGGTCTCGCGCAGCCCACTCTGGCGGAGGGCTTTCGCTAGGACACAAAAAAACCCCTATCCGGGGTCCTGCATCCAAGAACTTCTGTAGCTATGCTACCTAAGTCATTGATTTATTGGTAGCGGGGGTAGGATTTGAACCTACGACCTTCGGGTTATGAGCCCGACGAGCTGCCAGACTGCTCCACCCCGCACCCGGCGGACGTGAAATATATAGGCAAACCGCAGATTTATCAAGGTTTTGTGGCAGAAATGCCACGTCACGACACAGAAATGGGCGATCCCTGCCCAGTCCTACTCCCCTGCTAGAGCGCGATCACCTTGGCGCAGAGCGCCATCAGCGGTCCCGGCAGTATCCCCAGAGCCAGGATGGCCAGGCCGTTGCCCGACAAGAGCCAGCGCAGGTCGAACTCCGCCTTCAGCGCCCGCGCGTTAGCCGGGGCCCGGTCGAAGTACATGAGCTTCACGATGCGCAGGTAGTAGAAGGCGCTGATGATGGAGAACACCACCGCCGCGATGGCCACCCAGGTGTAGCCCGCGTCGATGACCGCGCGCAGCACGTAGAGCTTGGCGAAGAAGCCCACGAAGGGCGGCACCCCCGCCAGGCTGAACATCACCACCAGCATCATGGCCGCGAACCAGGGGCTGCGTTCGTTCAGGCCCTTGAAGTCCTCGATACGCTCCGCCTCGAAGCCCTTGCGGGCCAGCAGCAGGATTAGGCCGAAGGCGCAGGTGGCCATCACCACATAACTCAGCGTATAGAACATCGCCGCCTGATAGCCGGTGCTGCTGGCGGAGAGGATGCCCAGCAGCAGGAAGCCCATGTGGCCGATGGTGGAGTACGCCAGCATGCGCTTCAGGTTGCTCTGGGCGATGGCCACCACGCTGCCGAGCGCGATGGAGAGCAGCGAGATGGCGATCAGCAGCGGCTGCCACTGCACGTGCAGGCCGCCGAGACCTTCCACCAGGAGGCGCATGAACAGCGCGAAGGACGCGATCTCGGGGGCGGTACCCACGAACAGGGTCACGGAGGTGGGCGAGCCTTCGTATACGTCCGGCACCCACATGTGGAACGGCACGGCACCGAGCTTGAAACACAGGCCCACCACGATGAAGCCCAGCGCGAACAGCGTGGCGATGCTGGCGACCGGGTTGGCAGCCACGTGCACACCGAGACCGGTGATGTCGAGCGTGCCGGTGGCACCGTACAGGAGCGACATGCCGTAGAGCAGGATGCCGGAGGCGATGGCGCCCAGCACGAAATACTTCATGGCCGCCTCG
>DASXYJ010000179.1:0-11524 GCA_036502565.1 Gammaproteobacteria bacterium | reverse complement strand
TGGACCCGCTCGACAGGGCATACCTGAAGCGCCTGAAGACGCTGGCGGCACGAGTGCAACCCGAGTGGATCTCCGACCACCTGTGCTGGACCGGCGTGGCCGGCAAGAACCTGCACGACCTGATGCCGCTGCCCTACACCGAGGAAGCGGTGCGGCACGTGGCGGCGCGGGTGCGCGAGGTGCAGGACTATCTCGGCCGCCAGATCCTGCTGGAAAATGTATCGAGTTACGTGACCTATACCCAGTCGGCCATGAGCGAGTGGGAGTTCCTGGCCGCGGTGGCGGAAGCCGCCGATTGCTGCATCCTGCTGGACGTGAACAACATCTACGTCAGCAGCCACAACCATGACTTCGACCCGCTCGATTACCTGCGCGGCATGCCGGCGGCGCGGGTGCGGCAGTTCCACCTGGCGGGCCACACCCACAACGGCAACATCATCGTGGATACCCACGACCATCCCGTCGTCGGCGGCGTGTGGGACCTCTATGCCGAGGCGCTGCGCATATTCGGCCCGGTGTCGACCATGATCGAGCGGGATGCCCACATCCCGCCGCTGGCGGAACTGATGGCGGAACTGGAACAGGCGCGGCGCATCGCGGCGCCCATATTGAAGGACGCAGCTTAAGATGGCCGCGTTGCAGGAACTCGAGCACGCCTTCAAGGACTGCATGCTGGGCGAGACCCTGGACATGCGGGGCCAGGTAGTGAGCAACGCCAAGGCTTCCGCCGAGGAACGCGTCCACGTCTACGTGGAAGGCTACCGGCTGCGCCTGCTGGAGGTGCTGGAAGACAGCTTCCCGGGCTTGCACGGACTCCTGGGTGATGAGCAGTTCGGCCAGATGGGGCGCGCCTATATCGCGGCCCATCCTTCCACCCATCCTTCGGTGCGCTGGTTCTGCCAGCACCTGCCGGAATTCCTGAACAGCACCGGACCCTACGATGCCCATCCGCATCTCGCGGAGATGGCCGCTTTCGAATGGGCCCAGGGCCTGGCCTTCGACTCGGCGGACGTACCGCCCCTGGACATGCAGGCGCTGGCCACGGTGCCGCCGGAGGCCTGGGGTGAAGTGAAGTTCCAGTTCCACCCTTCCGTGCAGCGCCTCGACCTCACGTCCAACATGCCCAAGTTTTGGCAGGCGCTGACGGCAGAGGAAGAACCGCCGGCCATCAGCAGCGATGAGCCCGTGGCCTGGCTGGTGTGGCGCAAGGAACTGGATACCCACTGGCGTTCCCTGGGCGAGGACGAAGCGGCGATGCTGGACATGGCCCAACACGGCGCGAGCTTCGGTGAGCTCTGCGAAGGCCTCTGCCAGTGGCATGCGCCGGAAGGCGTGGCCATGCAGGCGGCGAGCTACCTCAAGCTCTGGCTCAGCGACGGGCTCATCACCGGTATCGAAGTCGGATGAATGCCCTGCCCGCAAGGATCACCGCGATCTTGCTGCTGGCGGTCCCGGCCTGGGCCCTCGCCGCGACGCCGGCTCCTCCCCTCCCCACTCACTTGGGCCCCGTGCACGTGGACTACCGCGCCACGGACCTCACGCTGACCCAGCAGCAGGTGCTGCATTGGATCGACACGGCGCGCCATGCGGTGACCCAGTACTACGGCCGCTACCCTGTACCTAGTGTGGACATCCAGGTGGATTCGCGCGCCGGCAGCCACGGGCCTTCCGGTACCACCTATGGCGACGAGGACGGCGCGCTCATCAAGCTCGGCATAGGCCGTGACATGAGCGACGATGACCTGCAGTCGAGCTGGGTGATGACCCATGAGATGGTGCATCTGGCTTTCCCCCGCGCGGGAGACAACCAGCACTGGTCTGAAGAAGGCCAGGCGACTTACATCGAGCCCATCGCCCGGGCCCAGGTCGGCGACTTGAGCGTGGACTACCTGTGGCAAGAGACCCTGGAAGGCGTGCCCAAGGGCCTGCCGGACTCCGGCGACCAGGGGCTCGATCACACCGCCACCTGGGGCCGCACTTATTGGGGCGGCGCCTTGTTCTATCTGATGGCGGACGTGCAGATCCGGGAGCAGACCCATAACCAGCATGGCCTGCAGGATGCCCTGCGCGCAGTGGTGGCCGCCGGCGGCAACGTGACCACCTCCTGGACGCTGGACAAGGACTTCGCCCTGGCAGACAAAGCCGTGGGCGTGACGGTATTGGAAGACCTGTACGCCGCCTGGAAGGACAGACCCGTGTCCGTGGACCTGGATGGACTTTGGAAGAAACTCGGCGTCGCGCTCCGGGACGGCAAGATCGTCTATGACGACAAGGCGCCCGACGCCGCCATCCGCAAGGCCATCACCACCCCGGAGCCTTGAGGCCGGTTTAAACCCCTTTCCCGTGTAGACCTTGGAAATGCCCGGGGCGGCCCCATCTCATCGACTCAGTATCTTTTAGTAACTGACTCGATTAAAATCACCAGCCCTAGAAAGGGAAGCAGAACCATGGATACCGTACAGAAGCCCGGTTGTGCGGGCGTCGCCGCCAACGATACCGACACCCCCATGCACCGCATGCTGGCCGTGCTGGCAGGTCCCTGGACCATCTATCTCATCTGGGTGCTGTCCAACGAAGGCCCCATGCGCTTCGGCGCCCTGCGCCGCCGCATCGAAGGCATCTCCACCAAGATGCTCACGGAGCGCCTGCGTCTCCTGGAAGCGGAAGGCTTCGTGACGCGGCACTACGAACCCACGGTTCCGCCCCAGGTGACCTACAGCCCCACCCATCGCATCGCCGAGTTGCTGCCGGTGCTGAAGACCTTCTGCGAGCTCTCCCGCAAGTGGTACAGCGACAGCCATCCGGAAGCGGCGTCGAAAGAGAAGACGCCGGTCTGATCCGGGTATGAGATACGCAAATGAGACGGGGCCTCAAGGGCCCCGTCTCATTTCAGCGGTTCAGTCCGCAGGCCTGAAGCCGGGGAAGAGCTTCATCGCCAGATAGTCCAGGGAGAGTTTCCCGGGTCCATAGACGAAAGTCACCAGCAGCATCAGCCCCCAGATCTTGTGGTCCTTGAAGTCGGAGCCGAACAGGCCCGCCCAGAAACCATCCGGCCAGAGATCCGGGAAGGACACCACGCAGATGATGTTGTAGACGAACATGAAGCCCGCGGCGAGGCGGCCGAACAGACCCAGGGCCAGGAACACCGGAACGATGAGCTCGACACCGGTGCCGAGGTACGCGGCCACGGTGGGCGAGAGCAAGGGCACCTGGTAGGTGTTGGTGAAGAGGTCGATGGTGGAATCCATGTTGGATATCTTTACCAGGCCGGACTTGAAGAAGGCCCAGGCCACCCACAGCCGCAGGCAGAGGTCGACCACGGGCTTGGCGTATTCCAGCCAAGCCACTCCCATGAAGTACCAGTCGTGGACCTTGTTGAACAATTTCATCTTTAGAGACCCCTATAGATAGAAACCGGTGAGGACCTCGTCCCGCACCAGCGCGGCGAAGCGCTCCTCCACGTCGAAACCCCGTTCCACCGTGAGCGCTGCGCGGCAGGCGGCCTCGAAGGTCTCGCCGCGGCACAGCACCCGCAGGAAAGCATATTCCCCCGGCGAGAGCAGGCGCATCTCCACCTCCTCGGCGCGGCGCGAGAGCAATACCCGCTCGCTGCCGCGATCCAGATCCAGCTCTCCGTCCGGATCCGACTGCTGGCAGAACTGCCAGATGCTGAGGATGGGGAAACGCGAATCGAGGGCCCGCGCCGCAGGCTGATGATGGAAGCGTAGATCCGTCAGGGCATCCCCGGGCACCTGGGCGAGCGCTTCCAGATCCATGGGCGCGTGGGCGGGAGCGACGGCGGTCTGCAGGCGTCGCCATTCCAGTGCCGCCACGTCGCCGAGATATGGCAGGGATGCCGCGGGCCCGTAGCTCTCCAGGAACAGCGGGACTGCGCCGCCGTAGTCCTGGATGTTGCCGCTGCGGGAGGGGTTCGCCGCGACATAGGCATCGGCCGCGACGGCGAAGAACTCCTCGCCCACCAGCCGTTCGACGACGGGATAGACGGCGCGCAGCGCTTCCCGCAGCGCGCTCGCATGGTTGTTGCGATAGACCTGCAGGCGCCGGGCGCCGGAGATGCCCCCGTCACGCAGGGGCAGTCCCTCCGGGCTCCCGCCGCGCAGGGCCTGGCCTAGCTTCTGTTGCAGCTCAGGCAGCGGCAGCATGGCGCGCTCCCAGATGGGCCTCGGCCTTGGCGGCTTCCGCCTGCAACACCGCGAAGGCCGGCAGTTCGCTGTCCCACTCGATGAGCGTGGGCTTGGGGCCGAGGCGTTCCAGGGCATAGGCATACAGGTCCCAGACCGCGGCCGTCACCGGCTGGCTGTGACTGTCGATGAGCAGCGGCGTGCCTTCGACGTCCTTGGCGACGTGGCCCGCCAGATGGATCTCGCCCACCGCCTCGGCGGGGATGGCCTCGAGGTAGCGGCGCGCGTCGAAGCCGTGGTTCACGGCGCTCACGTAGATGTTGTTCACATCCAGCAGGATGCCGCAGCCGGAACGCGCGGCTACTTCCCGCAGGAACTCCCATTCGGGGATGCTGGAGTGCTCGAACTCGAGATAGCTGGAGACATTCTCGATTAGCAGACGGCGGCCCAAGCGCTCCTGCGCCTCGACGATGCGCGCGCTGACGTGGCGCAGCGCCTCCTCGGTGTAGGGCAAGGGCAGGAGATCATGGAAATGCTGCCCGCCGGCGGCGGTCCAGCAGAGATGTTCGGAGACCAAGGCCGGCGCGAAACGGGCGATGGCAGTCTTGAGGTGCTGCAGGTGCTGCGGATCCAGGGAGTCGCTGCCACCCAGGGACAGGCCGACGCCGTGCAGGCTCAAAGGGTAGTCGCGGCGCACCGCGTCCAGCATCGCCACCGCGGCACCGGCGGGCGCGAAGTAGTTCTCGCTGTGCACCTCGAACCAGGGCACGCCAGGCCGCTGCTCCAGCACCTGCCTGAGGTGCGGGGCGCGGAGGCCGATCCCCGCCTGGGCGGGGATCGGCTCGTGCCGGGATACAGAGGTATCCATCGCGATCGGGCTCAGCCCTTCTTCTTGGCAGCAGGGGCCATGGCGGTCAGGGAACCACCGGAGAGCTTGGTGCACAGGCCCTTGGGCAGGTTCACGAAGGCATCCGGCTGGCGGTCCTTCTCGGCGGTCCCGGCGCAGGAGTTGCTGGCGGTCTGGCAGTCGTTCTTGCCGGCCGCGGCGACGCCGTAGCACTTCTCCTGGGCAGTGGCGCCGGCCTTGTCGGCAGCCACGGCCGAGGCGGCGGCGAGGGTCACGACACCGGCGATGGCAGCGGTGATGGCGAGTTTGATGTCTCTATTCATGGTCCTAAACCTCCGGACTGGGTTGAAAAAGCCTTGGATTCCCCGCATCCAGACTACTCGAAGCCGGCCTGGACGGAGGCACCCCCATATTCGGTCCTAAGGACCCGGGGGGGCCGGTATTTGTTACCTATCTAACTGATTTACCGAGCATATCCGGCCGGGCTCCGGTATAATGCCGCCCAGTTCGATGTGGCGCGATCCGGTCTCAAGTCCCCGCGAACCTGTCTCGGCATACCTCCCAAGTATCTCGATCCAGTCTTAACCTACTTTCTTGCCTGGACCGGCAGTGCGCAGTGATGCGCCAGCAGGCTTCTCCAGGAGCAAAAATGTCATTCGATTCTCTCGGCCTTTCGGCCGAATTGCTGCGTGCTGTCAAAGAACAGGGTTACGACACCCCTACCCCGATCCAGGCCCGCGCCATCCCCGTGGTGATCTCCGGCCGTGACCTGATGGGCGCCGCCCAGACGGGCACCGGCAAGACCGCCGGCTTCACCCTGCCGCTGCTGCAGCGGCTGCAGACCAGCCCCGGCCCCAACGGCGGCCACCGCCATCCGGTCCGCGCGCTGATCCTCACCCCCACCCGCGAACTCGCCGCCCAGGTGGGCGAGAGCGTGTCCGCCTACGGCAAGCACCTGCGCTTCCACAGCGCGGTGATCTTCGGCGGCGTGAACATCAACCCCCAGATCGACAAGCTGCGCCGCGGCGTGGACATCGTCATCGCCACCCCGGGCCGCCTGCTGGACCACGTGGAGCAGCGCACCATCGACCTCTCCAAGGTCGAGATCCTGGTGCTGGATGAGGCCGACCGCATGCTGGACATGGGCTTCATCCGCGACATCCGCCGGGTGCTGGCGCTGCTGCCGAAGCAGCGCCAGAACCTGCTGTTCTCCGCCACCTTCTCCGAGGATATCCGCGGCCTGGCCGCCGGCATCCTCAAGGATCCGGAGACCATCGACGTGGCGCCCCGCAACGCCACCGCCGAGCGCATCAGCCAGCGCGTCTATCCGGTGGACCAGGGCCGCAAGCGCATGCTGCTGGCCAAGCTCATCACCGAAGGCGACTGGAAGCAGGTGCTGGTGTTCGCCCGCACCAAGCACGGTGCCAACCGCCTGGCCGAACAGCTCGGCAAGGACGGCATCCAGTCCGCCGCCATCCACGGCAACAAGAGCCAGGGTGCCCGCACCCGCGCGCTGGCCGACTTCAAGGCCGGCCGGGTCCGCGTGCTGGTGGCGACCGACATCGCCGCCCGCGGCCTGGACATCGACATGCTGCCGCACGTGGTGAACTACGAGTTACCGAACGTGCCGGAAGATTACGTGCACCGCATCGGCCGCACCGGCCGTGCCGGCAGCTCCGGCGAGGCCATCTCGCTGGTGGCCGGCGCCGAGCGCAGCCTGCTGCGTGAGATCGAGCGCCTGCTGAAGGCCGAGATCCCGCAGACGGTGGTACCGGGCTTCGAGCCGGGCCAGGCTCCGCTGCACGAGCCGGACGCGCGCTCCGGTTCCGCACGCGGTCACCATGCACCGCGCCGCCATTCCAGCGGCGGGGGTGGCCGCCAGGGCGGGCATCATCATAGCCGCGGCAACAGCCAGGGTCGCAGCCAGGGCGGCGGCAACGGCCAAGGCCGCAGCCGCAGCAACGGCGGTGGTTCCCGCGGCGGCGACGATAATCGCGGTAATCGCTGAGTAAGATCGAGAGAGCCCCGCAGCGTGCGAACGCTGCGGGGCTTTTTCATGCCCGCATGAGGAGCTTGGCTTCAAGGCCTGCCTTCACGGCAGGCCACTCGTCATCCAGGATGCTGAAGTACACCGTGTCCCGGATGCGACCGCTGTAGGTCAGCATGTGCTTGCGCAAGATGCCGTCCTGTTTGGCGCCGAGGCGCAGGATGGCGGCACGTGACTTCTCGTTGAGCCCATCGGTCTTCAGTTCCACCCGTGTGCATCGTAGTACCTCGAAGGCGTGGCGCAGCATCAGGTACTTGGCCTCGGTGTTCACGGCACTGCGCTGCCAGGCCTTGCCGATCCAGGTCCAACCGATCTCCAGGCGTCCATCCTTGGCACTGATGTTGGCGTAGCGGGTACAGCCGACGATCTGCCCGCTGTCCTTCAAGGTGGTGGTGAAAGGCACCGAGACGCCGCGCTTCTGTTCGTCCAGCGCCAGGTCCAGGTATTCCCGCATCTGCTGCCGGTCCAGCACCCGGGTGGGTACCCACTTCCAGAGCTCCTCATCCAGGCCCACGGCACAGAGGCCGTCCAGGTGGCCGAGACTCAGAGGTAACAGGCGCAGCTGTGCACCTTCGAGGATGACGGGCTGGGGCTGGAACATGTCCGCTTAGGACGGGATCAGATGGTGGAGCCGGGCATGGATTTCTGGCCGACGAAGGCCTGCAGCTCCCTGGCGCTGGAGATGTCCACGCCGATCTCCTTCAAGAGGCCGCTCTGCAGGCGATACACCCAACCGTGCACCGTGAGGTTCTGGCCGCGCCTCCAGGCATCCTGCACGATGGTGGTGCGGCAGACGTGCAGCACCTGCTCGATGACGTTGAGCTCGCAGAGCCGGTCGAGGCGCGTCTCCGGGTTCGGACGCATGCTGATGTCGGCTTCGTATTTCTCCTTGACGTCCTTGACGTGCCGCAGCCAGTTGTCGATGAGGCCGAGGGAGGCGTCGCCATAGGCCGCCTGCACGCCGCCGCAGCCGTAGTGGCCGCAGACGATGACGTGTTCCACCTTGAGCACGTCCACGGCATACTGCAGCACCGACAGGCAGTTGAGGTCGGTGTGCACCACCACGTTGGCCACGTTGCGATGCACGAACACTTCACCGGGCATGAGCCCGATGATCTCGTTGGCCGGCACGCGGCTGTCGGCGCAGCCTATCCACATGTATTTGGGAGACTGCTGCTCCGACAGGCGCCGGAAGAAATCCGGCTGCTGGCTCACCACGCCTTCGGCCCAGGCGCGGTTGTTGGCGAAGAGTTGCGGCAGCTTCTGCATTCCTATCCCCTCTTCAATCTTTACCGAATCGGAACGAGGCCATGAAGGCCCCACTGCGCCCGTCCGTCGCCAGGGCCTGGTCGATCGGGTCATCTCCCTTCGCGGCCGGCCCCGGCGGGAACGGAGTGCAGGGCTTGCAGCCCATGGGCCATTCCGCCCAGAGCACCGCGACCTTGCCGTGGTCGGAAGTCACGTACATGAGTATATAGGCGGTGTAGTCCTCGGCCATCCCCAAGTCCGCCAGCAAGTCCTCCATGGAGACCCGCTCCTTGTACAGGCGCAAGAGTCCCTGGGTGACGCCGGCGGTCCACGGCTTCTCTTCGATCAGACGCATGGGCTCAAGCCTGGCCTGCACCAGCTGCTTGCCGAACAGCTTCATGGCCGAGTCGGCGACCGTGGACATGCTGGGTACCGGATGGTTGCTGCCGTAGAAATCCTCCACGTAGGCGCGGTAGTACTCACCGGGCGCATGGGTGGGCAGGAAGCTCACGAAGCTGATGTTGGGATCGTATTCCTCGTTGACGGCGAGGGTGCGATAGGCCGGATCCGAGGATGCAATCGGGGTGGCGATATCGAACCAGCCTCGCATGTCGTGATAGATGCCCGCCTCCAGACGGCCATGCAAGGGCCCCTTGGGCAGGATCGGTCCGGGCTCGGACGCTGGCTGGGCGGCGCAGGCCGCGAGCAGCAGCGACAGGAGGATGGGCGGCAGCGACTTCACGCCGCAGGTCCGCCGCAGTCTGGGTTGTGGACGCGCTTGTCCGAGGCAGGATACTTCTGCAGCAAGTGTGCCGGCCGCAGCGGCCGCAGCTGGAACCCGCCGCCGCAGTTCGGGCATACGCCCTGCAGACGGCCCTCGGCGCAGGCCCGGCAGAAGGTGCACTCGAAAGTGCATATCATGGCTTCGGTGGAGTCCGGCGGCAGGTCCTTGTCGCAGCATTCGCAGTTCGGGCGCATCTCAAGCATGGCTCTATCCTCCGTGCTGCGGCGCCGGTCCGGCATGGATCGCGGCGGCTGGTGATGCAGCCGTGGCGGAAGCCGGGGGCTTGTCGAGCCCCAATCCGTAGCGCGGGTTGCGGCACTGCAGGCGCTCGGTGGGATAGTCCTTGAAGGCGTTGCTCCGATAGTCGTAGACCCAGGCAGACTGGATCTGATCGAACCACGGCTGGTCGCCCTGGTACTTCACCACCGCCGTCACCCGGGAGATGGGCACGCCCGCTCTGCGGCAGGTGCCGAGGGCGATCATCTCTCCCTGCCGCAGCAACGGGATGTCCTGCAGGGCCACGATCTGCCAGTCCTGGGTCGGCTTGCCGGGAGTGGTGTTCTGGTCCGCGGTCAGCAGGTAGTGGTCGCCCATCCAGACCAGGGACAGGCCCCAATCCACGCCGGGCTTGGACTCATCGAACTGCATGGTGGTCTGGTCCACCAGGTAACTACTGGTGAAGGCGACACGCGGGTTGGCCCCCAGGTATTGGTTGGCTTCGTGGGCGCAGCCGGCGAACAAGAACAGGGATGCGCCAGCCAGGCGGGATATCCGGAAGCTGTGCTGGCTCAGGACGGGGGATCGCATGGGCACATTCTAACGTGCTTGCGCCGATGGGTCTTGGACCAGACCCTTGACAGACAGCCGGCCAGCTATAAGATACCCGCCCCATGAAGACGCCCTGCTTCCATCGCCCGGTACAGCAAGCCCGCCGACAACCTTAAGGTCCGGCACGGGCAGTCATGCCCATACGTTTTCCAGAGAAAACCGCCGGACCGGCGGTTTTTCATTTTGGGCTTCTATATCGGAGGATAGGGAAATGAGTATCGAACTCTTCGCGCGGGGTCTCATCATCGGTTTCGCCATCGCGGCGCCGGTGGGCCCCATCGGCATGCTGGTGATCCGCCGCACCCTGGCGGAAGGCCGCCTGCTCGGCCTGCTCACGGGCCTGGGTGCCGCGGCGGCGGATACGCTCTATGGCTGCGTGGGTGCCTTCGGCCTCAGCTTCATCTCGAGCTTCCTGATAGGCTATGCCTTCTGGACCAAGCTCATGGGCGGCGCCTTCCTGGTGTACCTGGGGATCAGCACCTTCCGGGCCACGCCCCGTGAAGAGAGCGCGGGCACATCGAAGGTTCGCTATGCCACGGCCTTCCTCTCCACTATGGTGCTGACGCTGGCCAATCCCGCCACCATACTTTCGTTCATGGCGGTGTTCGCGGGATTAGGATTGGGGACCAGGCCGGGGGACTACAGCGCGGCGGGGATCGTGGTGGCAGGAGTCTTCATCGGCTCGGCGCTGTGGTGGCTGCTGCTCTCGGGAGGCGTCGCGCTGGTGCGGCACAAGCTCAAGCCCGGTACCCTGAAGTGGATTAACTACGCTTCCGGGTCCTTCCTGGTTGCGTTCGGTGCCTATGCGCTGGTGAGCCTGTCATCATGATCTCAAGGTTTATTTCTGGCCTGATGCAGATAGATGAGCGTGGGTTGTTCACGGTCGAGGGAGATATATTCGATATCTGCGCCATAACCAGAGGCTTCGGTCACGAGCTTGCAAAAAGGATCCATCAGGTCAGACGCAATCGGCACGAGCTGCCACTCCTTGATGGGCGGCATCCGGAAGGAACCATCGGACGAGCTGGTGACCGGGTGATCCGGATATCTCATGCAATAGACGCTCGCGCCGGCTATCGGCGCACGCGTCTTAGAATCGAAGACACTGCCCGTTATGAGTGGAGTCGTCTGCACATGCACCGGCACGCATCCGCTCAAACCCAGGAGCGCGAAGCCCGCGATCGAGGTCCGCAAGCCTGGGATCAATGGCTCTTCTTGGGCGCGTAGAGATCGGTGATGGTCCCCTCGAACACCTCCGCCGCCATCATCACGCTTTCATTCAGCGTCGGATGCGCGTGGATGGTGAGACCGATGTCCTCGGCGTTGGCGCCCATCTCGATGGCGAGGGCCAACTCACCAGTGAGCTCACCGGCATTGACACCGGTGGCGGCGGCGCCGATCAGACGGCCGGTGCTCTCCTCGAAGATCAGCTTGGTCTGACCATCGGTGCGGTCGATGGAGCGGGCACGGCCTGAGGCGGCCCAGGGGAACACGCCCTTGCCGTATTTGACGCCCGCGGCCTTGGCCTCGTTCTCGGTCACCCCGACCCAGGCCACCTCGGGGTCGGTGTAGGCCACGCTCGGGATGACGTTGGCGTCGAAGTAGGAGGTGTGCCCGGCGGTGTTCTC